>NZ_CP091717.1 GCF_022009635.1 Variovorax paradoxus | reverse complement strand
TTGTGCTTGAAACCCGAGACTCAATTATCGTGGTTTGGCATGTCCATCCCGGGCAGGAAATTGCGGCTCACATTCATCCTCACGGCCAAGACACGTGGACTGTTTTGTCGGGAATGGCTGATTACTTTCAGGGCAATGGGATTGTTCGTGCCCTCAGGGAAGGTGAGATAGCCGTGGCAAGACCGGGCCAAGTGCACGGGGCGCGAAATACAGGTACCGAGCCATTTGTGTTCGTCTCGGTTGTGGCATCAGCCAATGCCGGTTTCGTATTGGCTGAGCGATAGAGCCCAATCTCTGGAGTTGGTCCAATGAGCGGTCGGGGAGATAGGTAACAGACATGCAGCGGACACGGCTGCTAAACCAGGTCGCAAACCTCCTTGCGTCGCAGCGTGCCGCAAGCGACGCGATCAATCGAATGGGGTCGGCATGAGACTGAACACCATCCAGTTCCCGACCGCGTAGCCGCCTGTCCTGCCGATCAGGTCTTGACCATCGACGCCTGGGATCAGTCCTGAATGTTCTTGGAGACCACTACGTTATGAGCCGCAGCCGCCGCAAAACACCCATCGTCGGGCACACGACCTGCGGCAGCGAGCGCGAGGACAAGAAGCTCTGGCATCAGCGCTGGCGCACCCGTGAGCGCACGGCGCTGACCAGCGCGTCGCCCGAAGCCCTGAGCGCCCATCTGCCCCTGCTGGAAAACCAGGCCAGCAGCGTCTGGTCGATGGGCAAGGATGGCCGCTCCTACTGGCCCGTCAAGCGCCAGGCCGCCACGGCGGATCGCATCGCCAATCACAAGGGACGCAACCCGCAAGAACGCGCCTCCCTGAAAAAGCGCCTGCTGCGCAAGTGGATGAGCAAATGAAGCTCTCCTTCCATCAGCACATTGCGCTGTTCTGGATGATCGGTGCTCCGGGCGTCTTCGCGCCCGTGATCGAGAACGCCAAGCGGCCCGATGCCGGCGCCGTCATGGCGTGGGGTGTCGCGATCGTGGCGGTGATGATCCTCTTCACCCCTTTGCTGCTGCGCTGTCCACCATTCCGGCGCTGGTATGGCCGGACGGATGCGCTGTCGGAGCGGCAGCGCCAGGCGCTTGCCGAGCGCGGCCTGCGCCGCTACTACCAGACCGCTTTCGATGACGGCTACGTGCCCCGCGTGATGCCCTACGTGTGGCGCATCATCTGGACGGTCGGCGGGTTGATGGCTGTGACCGCCGTACTGCCTACCAACACCGGACGGCCAGCCTTCGATGCCTTGGTGGTCTTCTCGACCTGGTATCCGATAGGCGTGATGCTGCTGGTTTTCGCGTCGAGGCCCCTTGGCCGGTTGATTCGCCAAAGAGCACAGGAGCGGCGGAAATGAGCACGTCAACCATCGAGGCGCTGGCCAGCGCCTGGGCAAGGATTGCCGAGGAAGCGGAATTCCCCGCTGACTACGAGGGGACTGCCACACCACAAGCGCATCGGGCTAGCGAAGCTATTCAGGAGCAGATTCGGGAGCGCATCGTCGCCACCAACGACATGCGGCTGTTCAGCCTGCTGCACCTGCTGGGTCAGGCGTCGCTGCGCATGGAGCAAGCGCTGTGGCCGGAGGATTACGAGCGGATGACGCGCGAGGTTGAGGAAGCCCTGCGGCAAGCCACCGACGCCAACGCCAGATCGTACACCCACGAAGAAGTGATGCAGGCGATGCAGGAACGCATCGACCGGGCGCGAGACAAGCCATGTTGATTGGCTATGCGCGCGTCTCGACGCAGGATCAGAACCTGGAGCTGCAACGCGAAGCCTTGAGCAAGGCCGGATGTAAAAAGGTCTTCGAGGACAAGGTGAGTGGCACGCGGGCAGACCGGCCTGGCTTGGCCAAGACGCTCGAAATGCTGCGCGAAGGCGATACTTTGGTCGTCTGGAAGCTCGACCGGCTGGGCCGGTCGGTCAAGCAACTGGTCGATCTGGTCGGCGATCTGCACAAGCACGGTGTCCAGTTCAGGAGCCTCACCGACTCCATCGACACCGGCACACCATCCGGGCGGTTCTTCTTCCACGTCATGGCGAGCCTTGCCGAAATGGAGCGCGAGCTGACCGTCGAGCGCACCCGCGCCGGGCTGGAAGTCGCCAAGCAGCTCGGCCGCAAAGGCGGCCGCAAGCCGAAGATGACCGACAGCAAGATCGAGTCGGCCAAGAAGCTGCTGGCCAGCGGGGTGCCGCCCAAGGACGTGGCCAAGAACCTCGGCGTGTCCATTCCGACGCTGTACCGCTGGGTGCCAGCCTCCACGCACGCTTAGCGTGCTTTATTTTCCGTTTTCTGAGACGACCCCAATAGACGACTGCACAACAGCCTTCAAACCGCGTTGTCTGGTGCAGTCGTCTTCTGAAAATGACATTATCTTGGCCGGGTCGTTATTGGCGGGTCTAAATGGCCGCTCCGTGGATCTCATCGCCAGAAATGGCGATGCGAGATCCAGGGCAGGGCGGCCGCCATCGTCAGACCTGGCGATGGTCGACGCCGGCGCGCATCGTCGGATGTGGCGATGCGAGCTCGAGGTCGGTGGCCACCGCCGGCGACCTGGTGCCATCGTCGGCAATGGCGATGCTGCAGCTCGACGTGCGCGGCCTGGTCGTCTCGGCATCGTCGGATGCGGCGATGCTCGAGCGAGGCGAAAAAAAACCGCCTCGGGGTGTCCGAGGCGGCAAGTCTGCATGCGGTTCAGGGAGGAAGAAACCGCGCCGGCGATCAGGGAGGAAAACCGCGCGGCCTGATGTGCAGCTCGGCCACTTTAGCCGGATTTTTCGACTTATCCGATGCGAGCGGCCCGCCGTGGGCGCTGCTCGATCTGCTGTTGCTTTTTCTCGACGTGCTTCTGCTCCTGGTGCTGCTGCTCGTCGCGCTGCACCTGGCTGATGGCCGCGCCGATCTGCCGCTTCACGCCCTCGATGCCCAGCTCGCTCTTGTGCGCCAAGTCGTTGAAGTCGGTGTGCTGCTTCATCGTGGACAGCGCCGCGATCTGCGCGCCGCTCAACATCGACGCCTTGAGCTTGGCCGCCTCGTCGCCGGCCAGCTCGACCTTGCCGGCGGCGGCGTCGGCAAGGCGCTGCTCGGCGCGCAGGTGGGTCTTGAAGCTGTCGGGCGTGATGGCGGGCAAGTCGCGCGGGTAGGTGTTCTCGGCCGGCGCGAAGATCGGGAAGATCGCCTTGCCGCCCACGGCCTGGGCGGCCGCCTCGGCCTTCTCCCGGCCGGGGTTGTTGCCGTGGGTCATGACCAGGTGCCGGTCGTCGTCGCCGGCGATGATGACCGGCTTGTCCGGGAACTTGGCGTGCAGCGCCTTCGCCACGGCCTCAAGGTTGCCGCTGTCGAAGGCGGCGACCGTGGCGTGGCCCACGGCCTCGGCCACCTGGGCCGCCGTGGCGTAGCCCTCCGAGATCACCAGCGCCGGCGCGGCCGCCAGGGCGTCCATGCCGCCGACCGGGTGGAAGCATCCTTCCTTCTTCGAGTCCTTGGCGAACCGCTTAGTGCCGTCCTCCTGGATGTATTGCATCGTCCATTGCTTGCCCTCTGCGTCGAAGGCCGGGATGTAGGTCTTCTGGCCTTCGCGGTCGGTCATCACGCCGGCCTGCGCCTGGATGCCTTTGGCTTGCAGGTAGGGCGTCGGCTGCTCGATGGGCACGAGGTCGGCCATCTGCCGACCGACGCGCTGCGCGGTGGCCTCCTGGGCCTTGTCCTGCTCGACGGCTCGCTGTGCCAGCTTCTCGGCCGCCTCGGCCTGGAGCTTGGCCTTCTCCTGGTCGCTCAAGGCGTAGCCCTTGCTCTTCCAGGTAATGTCCGTGCCGGTCTTGTTGTTGATGATCCGCCCGGCCGGGTGCCCGTCCAGGTGGCCCACGTAGAAGCCATCGAGCGCGCCCTTCTTGCCGCCCTCGACCGGCACGCGGTGCCGCTTGCCATCCATGATCGGGTGATCGCCCTGGGCGTTGCTGCCGGTGAACAGGCCGGCGCTGCGCATGGCCTCGGCGAACTCTTCCCTTGGCGTCATCGCTGGCCCTTGCTGGGCCTGCACGTTCTCGGGCTTCCAGCGTTCGAGCTTCGCCGCGTCGGCGCGCGGGCCGACATACCAGGACTTCGCGGCCTTGTCCCAAAGCGCGCCGGCGGCCTTGGCCGCGTTGCGCTGCTCGTAGGGCACGGCCAGGTACTGGCGGGCCTGCTGGGCCTGCTGCGCGGGCTTCTGCGCCTCGCCCTGGGCTTCGGGTGCCGGCTGGGCCGAACGCGGCTCTACGGCCGCTGTAGCGGCTCCCTGCGCCCATTTGGCGAAGGGAGCGGCATCGGTGCCCGGCGGCACGTACCAGGACTGTTGCTGCCGATCCCAACGCGCCCCGAGGCTCTTGGCCTCGTCCTTCTCCTTGTACGGCACGTTGATGTACTGCCGTTCGGGCTTCTCGGCCTGCGGCTGCGCCTGCTGCCGCTCGCGTTCCTGGCGCTCCAGCTCGGCCGCGCGGCGCTGCGCGTCGCTGTCGTTGAGCATGGCCGACGCCTCGGCGGTCTTGCGTGCCTCTTTAGCGGCTGAAATGTCCTCTTCGGTCGCGTTGGGGTCGCGCCGTACACGCTCTTCCTGCACGCGGGCCAGCTTGGCGGCGCGCTCGTGCTGGTTGTCGGTGCCCAGCGCATCGACCAGGTGCAGGCGCTCGGCCAGAGCCTCGGCCTGGCCCTCGGTGCGGGTGCCGGCGACGAAGGCAAAGGCGTCCTCGCCGAACTGCGCATCGGCCTTGCGCGCGTAGACCTGGAACGCCTGCGGCTCGATGCCGGCCTGGGCGGCATCGACGGTCTGGCCGTCCTGCTCGGCCACGCCGACGATGCGCAGCTCTCCGCTCCAGTCGGGCGGCAGCTCAACGCCAAGGTGTTGACGGGTCGCGTCGGCGAACGCCTGGCCGTCGATCTCGCCGGCGGCGAGCTGCCGGCGCGCGGCGGCGGCCTGCTCGATGCCCTGCACCGCGTCGGCAGGATGGGCGGCCAGCAGGGCGGCCGCCTGGTCGATGGTCGGTGGGGTCATGTTCGCCTCCTGGTCTGCGACGGCCGCTTGCTGCTGGGTCAGCGCCGGCAGGGCCATCAACTGGTCGGGCGCGTAGTTGTTCAGCTCGTCCAGGCTGCGAACCTGGTGGGGTTCACCGTCCTGGTCGTGGAACGCAAAGATGCGCTGGCCGTCGCTCCACCTGGCTTCGGCGTCGATGCTCGACACGATCTGTTCGCCGTGCTGCTGGAGCTGCTGCGCGAGGTGGAGCTGTTCGGCCATGTTGGCGAACTCTTGCGCCAAGCCCTTGCGCTCCAGGTAGGCGTTGTCGGTGTCGGTGTGGCTCGGGTCGATGCCGAACACCGGCGACAGCCGGTCATGCGCGACCGCGTAGAACTGCTCGGGATCGGTGCCGGTGATGCTGCCCACGGTTTCGAGGCCACGGCTGCGCAAGGCGTCTTCCAGGGTGTCGCCCTGGAATGCCTGGTAGTGGCTGAAAGACACGTCCGGGTTGTCCAGGACTTCGGCAATGTCCACGGCCAGGGCCTGGGCCACGGCTTCGTCCTGGGCCTGGCTCTGCTGCTGGTCTTGCTCCTGAACCTGCTTCTGCTCGAAGGCCAGCACGTAGTCGTGAATCTTCTCGGCATCGGCGGCCGCGCGGAACACCTCCAGCGGCTCGTCTTGCAGCGCCTTGATCCACGAACCCACATAGGCGGCGTGCTGGCCCGGATCGTGGCCGATGCCCAGCTCGTCGCCGACGATCATGGAAGCGATCTCGGCGCGCAGCTCTTCCTTGGCGTACCCCTCGCTCCCGAACGGGTGCGCCAGGTCGCGGTCAAGGCGCGAAGCGTGGCCCGTCCAGTGGCCCAGCTCGTGCAGCGCGGTCGCGTAGTAGCGGTCGGAGCTGGGGAACTGGCCGCGCTCCGGCAGGGTGATGCTGTCGGTCGAAGGGCGGTAGAACGCCCGATCACCGGCGGCGTGGGTGATCGTCGCGCCCGAGGCTTTCAGGATGTGCTCGGCGCGCTCGACGGCGTTCCAAGTCTGTTCCTTCTTCGGCTGGAGCGGCGGCAGGCCGTCGATCTGCTCGCCGTTGAACACGGTCGCAAAGAACACGCGCGGCCGCTCCAGCATGACGGTTTCCTTGACCGGCTGGCCCTTCGCATCGAGGACGGGCCGGCCGCTGTCGTCCAGCTTGTCTTGCTCTTCGCTGAACTTCCAGTATTGAACCGGCGTGCCTTTCTCGCCCTTGCGAACCTGCGCGCCCACGGCGGCGGCCTGCTTGTAGGTCATCCAGCGCGCATCGCTGCGGCCCTGGGCCATCAGGTGGATGGCGTTGATCCCTTTGTACCGCTTGCCGGTGGTCGGGTTCATCGGCAGGTAGGCGTTGGGTTCGCCCGGCTCCCACGGCTTTTGCCACGGTGCGGTGCCGGCCTTGAGCTGCTCGATCAGCTTTTCGGCCACGACTTCGTGAAACGGCTTCTTCGGCTCCATGTTCTCGTCCCTTCGGAATAGCTCGTTGAACTGAGGGAAGTTCTGCTGTGTCCGGGAACGGTCGCGCAGGCCCTGGGCGACCATGCACACGATGTTGTGCAGGTCGTCGGCCTGCATGGGCCGCACGCGGGCGATGCAGGTTTCCGTGAATGACTGTTGGCCGCGCTGCTGCACCTGGTCGGCGACCTGGTGCTGGCTCGGCTCGATGCCCTCGCAGTGCAGGGCAAACACTTCCTCGGCGCGCACGTCCAGGGACTGGCCGGCATAGCGCCGGTTCACGTCATCCCATAGCGGCTTGAGGGTGGGTTCGTTGCGGGCGGCCGCCAGGCCGTCCAGCAAGGCGCGCTTCTCGCCCGGCGCGAAGGTGTTGGCCCCGTAGTGGCCTAGCACCTCGTGCCGCAGCGTCATCAGTAGGTCGCTGGCGCTCTCGACGTTCTGCAAGGGCACGTCCACGCGGCCACGGTAAGCGCGGCCGGCGTGCAGCGTCTCCTTGGGCACGTAGCCGCCCTTCATGTCGGCCGGCACCTCGGCCGCTCGCGGCCCGTACAGCTCGGCCGCGTCCTCGCGGAACTTGTAGGCCAGCTCCAGCGCGCCGGGGTAGTCGCGGACGAAAGCCCGCGTCACCCCTTGCGCCTCGGCTTTCGTGATCGGCATGGGTCAGCCCTCCGACGCCTTGCGCGCGGCGGCCTGGGCAACCGTCTCGCCGGGCCGCAGGTCGTACAGCTCGCGGGCGTTCGTGGTGGTGATGAACGGCGGGATGTCGGCGCTCGGGCCTTCGTCGTCCAGGAATGCCGGCTCCAGCGCGCCATCGACTTCCACCAGGTCGTCGCCGCTCGCGGCGGCGTCCTGCTCGGACAGCGCGTCCTCCACGAACGCGCCCACGCGCTCGGCTTCGTCGGGGTCGAACTCGACCTGGAAGCCGGGCGTCAGCGCGTCGGCCATCTTCTCGCGCACGGCCTCGCGGCCGGCGGCGTCGTCGTCAACCGGCGGCAGGACGGCCAGCGGCTCGTCGTGGGCGGCGGTGTTGGTGGTGGTTTGCTCGTTCATGGTCGATCTCCTTCGCTGTGGTCATTCGGATGCCTGGCCGTTGCGGCCCTTGCTGTAGTCGGGCCGACCCTTGAGGTCGGGGTAGGTCTGCTTGCATGTGGGGAAGTTGCTGCAACCCCACCAGAATTGCCCCTTCTTCTTGCTCGGCCGGCGCGACAAGCCGCTGCCGCAGGCCATGCACTTGTGAAGGGATGACACCGGCGCGGCTTCCTTGCCGCCGGCGATGGTCACGGCTCCGCTGTTGGCCTTCGCCACCTGGTCGCGGATGAACGTCTCTTGCTTCGTGATGAAGGCGTCCAGGGCGGCCGTGCCCTGCTCGACGCCTTTCAGCATCCGCTCGTAGAGCGCGGTCAGCACCGGGCTTTTCACAACCTCGGGCAGCGCGTCGATGACGCTGCGGCCGAGGGTCGTGCTGATGATCTGCTTGCCTTTGACGGCCAGGAACTCGCGCCGCTTCAACTCGGAAATGATCGACGCGCGGGTGGCCGACGTGCCGATGCCGTCGCCCTCGCGCAGCATCTTCTTGTGCTCGGCATCGCTGACGAACTTGTGGATGTTCTCCATCGCGCGGATCAGCGTGCCCTCGGTAAAGCGCGCTGGCGGCTTCGTCTTGGCGTCCTTGCGGGTGGCGTCCGTGCAGGTCACGGCGTCGCCCTGGGCCATCGACGGCAGGGCCTGCGTGCCGCTGTCGTCGTCCTCGTCCTTCTCGCCTTCCTCGTCGGCCTGGCTGTACACGTCACGCCAGCCGTTGCGCGTGACTACCTTGCCGCTCGCGGCGAAGTTCTCGCCCGCGATCTCGACGCCCACGGTGGTCTGCATGTACTCGTGCAGCGGGTAGAACTGCGCCAGGTAGGCGCGCACGATCAGGTCGTAGATGTTGCGCTCGCGCTCGCTGAGGGCGGCCTTGCTGCCCTTCTGCATGGTCGGCACGATGCCGTGGTGCGCGGTGATCTTCGAGTCGTCCCACGTCTTGGACTTGATACGCGGATCGGCACCATCGACCAGGCCGGCCAGTTCGGGGTTGACGTGCTTGATCGCCTCCAGCACGCGCGGCGCGTCGGCGTGCTGCGACTCCGGCAGGTAGGCGCAGTCGGTGCGCGGGTACGAGGTCAGCTTGTGCGTCTCGTAGAGCGCTTGGCAGGTGTTCAGCACGTCCTCGGCGCTGTAGCCGAACTTGGCCGAGGCCAGTGCCGTAATGTCGGACAGGGCGAAGGCCAGCGGCTGGTTCTGCTTCTTGGCCTCCTGTTTGTACGCGGCGATGGTGCCCGGCTGGCCCTTGACGGCGGCCACCAGGGCGTCGGCGACGGCGGTATCGACAAGGCGGCCTTCGCTGTCCAGACCGGCTTGATCCTCCTTCGCCTTCCATGCGGCGGCGAAGCTGCCGCCGGCGTGCTGCACCACCGCCCGGATGGTGTGGTACGGCACGGCCTTGAATGCCTCGATCTCGCGGTCGCGGGCGACCACGAGGGCCAGCGTCGGCGTCTGCACGCGGCCCACGGTCAGCAGGGCGCGCGAGCCGCCGCGCTGCGCGCGCAGCGTGTACGCGCGGCTGAGGTTCATGCCGATCAGCCAGTCGGCGCGCTGCCGCCCGCGTGCAGCGTCGGCCCAGCCTGCATAGGTGGTGTTCTCCTTCAACGCGGCCAGGCCGCGCTTGACGGAAACGGAGTCCTGCGCGCTCACCCAAAAGCGGCGCACCGGCTTGCTGTTGCGGAAGTGCTCCAGCACTTCGTCAACCAGCAACTGGCCTTCGCGGTCGGGGTCGCCGGCGTTGACGATCTCCTTGGCCTCCTTGAGCAGCTTGCCGATCACGGCGAGCTGCTTCTTCGCGTCGTCCTTGGGCTTGAGAATCCAGCTCTCGGGGATGATGGGCAGCTCATCGACGCGCCAGACCTTCTTGCCGGACTGGCCGCGCGGCACGTCATCGGGCGTGTACTCGTCGGGGTCGGCCTGTTCGAGCATGTGCCCGAAGCACCAGGTCACTTTGTCGGTGCCGCACTCGATGAAGCCGTCGCCCTTGCCGGTCGCGCCCAGCTCGCCGGCGATGGCCTTGGCGACGGACGGCTTTTCTGCGATGAAAAGGCGCATGGTGTGTCTCCCTACCAGGTGATGACCGGACGGATCACGGTCTTGATTTGCGAACGATTGATCGGGCCGAAGTAGCGGCCGTCGAAGGATGTGGCGCTCACGTCCGACATAAGCAGCACCTCGGAATTGCCGAGCGTGTAGCTGTTGGACTGATAGCGCGGCAGCGGCCGACCGGCCTTGTCGGCCTTGATCGGCGCGCTGAGGGGCAGCAGCTCGCCGTTGACGCGCACGCCGTCATCGGCGACGGCGACGGCATCGTCTTTAGCGGCTAAAACGCGCTTCATCATGTAGCCGTAGCCGCCCTGGCAGAAGCCGGCCCCGATGTAGCCCCTCTCCTTGGCGTCATCGAACACGCCGAGCTGCGGCGGGCAGAAGAGGACGTAGGCCCCCTTCTCCACCGGCGCGCTGCTCGTCCAGTACAGGCCGACCGGAATGCTCTTGGTGGTGTTCACGCGGGCACCGGCGGCATAGCCGCCGGCGGCCAGCAGCAGGGCGGCCACGCCCGCGATGACGACGCCTGCCGCGATGCGTTTCAGGATGCGGCTCATATCGTGATGCCCTCCCCTTCCGTCTCGGCCTGTGCGACGGCGCGCAGGCGGTCGCTGACCTTGGGCGCAGGGATCGCGGCGCGTGCCGAGAACACTGGGTCTTTGAAGTACAGGGGTTGCTTGCCGTAGATCGCCGGGTAGCCCGCGACGTAGATCACCATGTCGCCGGCTTCTTCGATCTCGCCCTGGGCGTTCTTCTTTGGCCCCGGCATGCGCAGGCATTCGTCGGGCGTCAGCAAGGGCCGCTGCACTTCCTGGTAAGTGCGCGACACCTGGCCCAGCATCGCCGCCGTGCGGCGGCCGCTGGTCGTGATCTGCTCCTTCACCACGGTGGTCTGCCCGGTGAGGCGGGACAGGTGTTCGGCCGTCTCGACGCGGTTGGGCGGGTAGGCGTTCTGCACGTGGCAGTTCGACGTGATGCTTTCGTCGTGGCCGTAACCCGTCTCGCGGCTCTTGAGCTGGTTAATGTCCTGGCAGATGAGGTAGCACTTGATGCCGTAGCCGGCCACGAAGGCCAGCGACTCTTGCATGATCTCCAGCTTCCCGAGGCTCGGGAACTCGTCCAGCATCATCAAGAGCCGGTGCTTGTAGTGCGCCACCGGCCGGCCGCCCTCGAAGTCCATCTTGTCGGCCAGCAGGCGCACGATCATGTTCACCATGACGCGCACCAGCGGCCGCAGGCGGGCCTTATCGTTGGGCTGGGTGACGATGTAGAGGCTTACCGGGTCGTCCTCGTGCATCAACTGCTTGATGCGGAAGTCCGACCGGCTGACGTTGCGGGCCACCACGGGGTCGCGGTACAGGGCCAGGTACGACTTGGCCGTGGACAGCACCGATCCGGCTTCTTCCTCGGGCCGATCCATCATGTCGCGGGCCGCCGAGCCGATGGCGTGATGGTTCTGGCCGTCTACGTGCCCGTAGGTCGCCATTTCCATCCAAAGCTCGCCAATGTCCCGGTTCGGGTCGGCCAGCATCGCATCGACGGACGGCAGCGTGGCGGTGCCGCCATCGTCCTTGGCCTTGTACAGCGCGTGCAGGATCACGCCGACCAGGAGCGCGAAGGCGGTCTTCTGCCAGTGCGAGTCCAGGCCCTTGCCGTCCGGGTCAACGATCAGCGTGGCAAGGTTCTGCACGTCACCCACCTCGTATTCGGTGCCGAGGCGGATTTCGTCCAGCGGATTCCAGCAGACGCCGCCCGAGGTGCTGGCCGGCTCGAAGCGCAGCACCTTGTTCTTGGCGTGCTTCTGCCGCCAGCCGGCGGTCAAGGCCCACAACTCGCCCTTCAAGTCGGTGATGACGCTGCTCGCGCCCCACGACAGCAGCGTGGGCACCACCAGGCCGACGCCCTTGCCCGAGCGCGTGGGCGCGTAGGTCAGCACGTGCTCGGGGCCGCTGTGCCGCAGGTAGAAGAAATTGCCGTCCTTGTCCTGCCAGCCGCCCACGTACACGCCGGTAGCCGTGGGTGCGGCCTTGCCGGTGACGATCTCCAGGACGTTGCGCTCGCGTGGCAGCAGGCCGGCCGCCTGAATGTCCTTCTTCTCGGCCCAGCGGGCCGAGCCGTGCAGGTACTCGTTCGCCTTCGAGCTGTTGGACGTGACGACCTTCGCCACGGCCACGCCCAGCAGGCCCACGGTCGAAACCAGCATCCCCATGCTGCCGGCCTTCATGATCTCGTCCGGGTACTGGCTGTACCACTTGTACGTCCAGTGCAGGATCGACCAGGGCGCGTACACGTGGCCCACGTTGGGGCCGAGGGTCGCGTGATAGGCGAACGTGTGGGCGAAGAACTGCGTCGCGGCCTGGAGGCCGCCGACCATCGAGGCCGCGCCCAGCACCGGCAGCAGCTTGCTCGGCTTCGGTTTGGCGGTTCGGACTTGCGGCCCTACCGCGTTGTTCATCTTGATCTTCATCTACTCCTTCCTTTCGACGTTTTGATGGAGCCTTTCGCGGTGATCGAGACGGCATCGCCGACCGCGATGCGCGTCAAGCGCCGGGCCGTGGCCTGGTCGATGGGCATAACCATGACCTCATCACCTCGTTTCAAGAGGGCCAGCGCCTGGCCCTCGATAGTCCTGGTGCCCTGGAACGTGAGCGCACCATCACCGGCAGTATATCGGGAATGCTTCGGTATATCGAAACCTTTTAGGCGCTTTGCCTCGCGTTCGGCGATGTACTTGTCGGCGGCGGCGACGCCCGGCGGCGTCTGGCCTACTCCTGTTCCTGGCCGAGAAATTCCCCGTCGCAGTGCGTGATCTGGTTGGGTTCCTTGCTGCTCCACGTGACGAGGAACATCACGCGGCAATAGCACTTCACTTCCGCCGGCGATGCGAACCACACCGAGTTCGGACAGTGCTCGCAAACGGTGCTGGCTTTGGGGCGGCGGTTTTCTTCCAAGGCGTCCAACGTCGGGCTTCCGGTGGACGGTGGCGGCGTGAAGGCCGGCGTCGGCGCGGTCGCCTCGGCCGGCGGCTGGCCGGCCGTCGCCTGCTCGGGCGACGGCTGCGGCTCCGGTAGCGTGCTGGTCGGCAGCGGGCCGCTGTCCAGGGCCGCCAGCGCCGCGTCCAGTTCGTCCTCGATGCTCTGGTCTTTCGGTTCGCTCATGGGTGTTCTCCTTGTTCAAAAGCGCCTGCCGCCGGCTCTCAAGAGCCGGATCGGTGAAGGTGATGGGTAGCTGGGAATCGACGGCGGCGCGGATCATCTGCGCCTTGAACTCCACCGTGCCGTTGACGGTGATGCGGTTGCCGTAGCGTTGCATCGCCAGGCGCAGGGCTTCTTGCAGCCCTTCGCGCGTGGCCTCGCGGGAGACTTGCAGGCGGTCACCGTCATCGCGCACGGCGCTCATGCCGGCGCGGAAGATGATCGTCCCCTTCTTCGTGATGTTGTCCACCGCCGGCGCGTGGCCGGGCTTCGCCTGGCCCTCGCCCCGGATGGTGTTGCCCTTGAGGCCCTGGGCCGCCTCGCGGGCGCGCAGGGCGGCCAGGGCGTCGGCGCCGCCGTGCTGCGCCTCCTTCTTGAGCCAGTCGGCCCACGTGCGCCGGCTGTGCTCGGCGTAGAGGGCCGTGCGCTCCTGCTGGAACTGCTTGTTGATCGCCTGGATTTCGCTGCGCAGGGCCTTGCTCGCCTGGGCGTACAGCAGCTTCTTGTTCGCGCGGCCCTCGCCGACCACCTTAATCGTGGCGCGGCGCAGGCGGTTCGACCTCTTGGCCGCCTCGATCAGCCGATCCTTGCGATGCCGGGCGCGCTCCAGGGCCTGGGCGCGCGCCGTGGTCAAGCTCTGCTGCTCGGCCTTGTACTTCGCGTACAGCTCCACGGTGTTGACGCGAAGGCGGATGGGGTCTTTGCGGTACTGCCGCTTCGCGGTGGTTTGCGCCTGCCGTTCGGGCGAAGCCTCGAACGGGCCAAGCCGCGCCTCCAGGCTCGGCTTGGAAAGGTCGCGGGCTACTGTGCTCGCCTTCACCATCGTTCCGTCGCCGGCCTCGAACACGAGGCCATTGGCGCGGACGCGCAGCTCCATTCCGTTGTCGCGCATGACCTGGTGCAGTTCCTGCCAGGACTGCGCGCCCTTGATCTCGTCCAGGCACTCGCGCTTGATCCAGCCGACCAGGCTTTCAACGCCGGCATGCCGCTCCATGTCGGCGGCCCGGCCCTCCGCGCCGCGCTTGCGCGGCTCGTGGTTGTCGCGCTCCAGGCCGTAGTCGCGCTCCAGGGCCGTGCAGAGTTCCGCCAGCGCCCGGTGCGGGTAGTACGGCTCGTGCATCGTGTGCCGCGTCGGGTGAATCTTGTTGATGGCGATGTGGATGTGCAGGTTGTCGGTGTCGTTGTGGACGGCACTGATTCGCTGATGCTCGCCATAACCCAGCCCGACGCAGATGCGTTCCTCAATCGCGCGCAAGGTGTCGGCGCTGGGCTGCTCGCCGGCCCGGAAGCTGACGATCAGGTGGTAGGTCTTGTCGCCCTTCGCGCGGGTGTTCGTGTGCTGGGTCGCCAGCACCTCCGTGATGGCGTCCTGGATGGAACCGGCTTCGCAGTTCGTCGCCTGCACGTGGCCCAGCCGGTGGTCTTTGCTTTGGGCGTCGGTGATGTAGTTCGCCAGGCCCGCGAAGTCGCTCTTGCCAAGCGAGCGCATCGGCACGTGCTTGGCGATCATGGCCGCCCCTCCGGCTTTTTAGCCGCTAAAGAAGTCAAGGCTCGGCCCTCGGCTGAACCACGGCCTTCATGATCCGGCTCATTTCGTCCTGGGTGGCCTCGATCCGGCCCAGCAGGGCCAGGATGGTCGCCTCGCCGAACTGGAGCGTTCGCACGTCATCGGTCAGCCAGAGCTTGAGCAGGCCGCCAAGGCGGCCAAGGTCGCCGTTGACGCGCACCAGCTCGCGCACGTGCTGGTAGTCCATGACGCCCTTGATCTGGTAGCCCTGGCCCACGTCGCGCAGATAGCGCGCCACGCTGACGCCCGCCCTCTTGGCGTTCGCCTCGATCTCGTCTTTCTCTTCGGGGAACACCGGCACCCGCAGGTGCTGCCGCCGCCGGCGGCCGTGTTCCTTTTCGTCGTTCTCCATGCCTCGCCTCGTCTCTCATGCCGGCGGTAGCCGGCTGCCTCGCAGAGCAGGATGACCCGTTGAGCGCCCCCGGCGCGAATAAGGGACAGTGAAGATAGATAACCGGCTCGCCGGTTAGCTAACTTCACACATCCTGCCCGCCTTACGGCGTTAATAACACCAAGGAAAGTCTACACCAGCCATTACGATTTATCCGCAACTATCGCGCTATCAGGCCGCAAAAGCAGCAACGGATATAGCGAAACCCGCCACAATGGCCCATAATGCCGCTATCGAAGCGTGCCAATGCACGCCGATAGCGGACTTTTTGCGTTTCCGTAGCGCCGCTTAGTAGCGTTACATTTGCGATGAGAGGATTAGATGGACGAACACGATGCCAAAGACCTACCCCGAAGAGCTGGCTGAATGGGTGAAGGGACGGGAAGCCAAGAAGCCGCGCCAGGACAAGCACGTGGTCGCGTTCCTGGCCGTCAAGAGCGACGTTCAAGCGGCGCTCGATGCGGGCTATGCGATGAAAACGATCTGGGAGCACATGAAGGAAACCGGCCGGCTGCGCTGTCGGTACGAAACCTTCACCCAGCACGTGAAGCGGTACATCAAGGCCGCGCCGGTAGCTTCCCCGCCGCCTCCCGCCACTCCCCCGGACAGCCAGCCCAAGGGCGCGAAGCCCGAGCCGAAGGCCGCCCCGCCGGCCTCGGAATCCAAGAGTGAGCCACCCAAGATCGGCGGCTTCACGTTTGATGCGACTCCAAAGAAAGAGGATTTACTGTAATGGCGAAAATTCACATGGTTCTGCAAGGCAAGGGCGGCGTCGGCAAGTCGATGATCGCGGCCACCATCGCGCAGTACAAAGCCGGCAAGGGACAGAAGCCGCTTTGCATCGACACCGATCCGGTGAACGCGACGTTCGAGGGCTACAAAGCCCTCAACGTGCGCCGGCTCAACATCATGGACGGCGACGAGATCAACACCCGGAATTTCGACGCCCTGGTCGAGATGATCGCGTCGGCCGAGGGCGACGTCATCATCGACAACGGGGCCAGCTCGTTCGTGCCGCTGTCGCACTACCTCATCAGCAACCAGGTGCCGGCGCTGCTCCAGGACATGGGCCACGAACTCGTGGTGCATACGGTCGTCACCGGCGGCCAGGCCCTGGTGGACACGGTGAGCGGCTTCGCCCAGCTCGCCAGCCAGTTCCCGGCCGAATGCCTGTTCGTGGTCTGGCTGAACCCGTATTGGGGGCCAATCGAGCACGAGGGCAAGGGGTTCGAGCAGTTGAAGGCGTACACGGCCAACAAGGGCCGTGTGTCCGCCATCATCCAGATTCCGGCGCTGAAAGAGGAAACCTACGGCCGCGACTTCGCCGAAATGCTCCAGGATCGGCGCACCTTCGATGAGGCCCTGGCCGATTCGGCGCTCACGATCATGACGCGGCAGCGGCTCAAGATCGTGAAAACCCAGCTCTTCGCCCAGCTCGAAAACGCGGCGGTGCTCTGATGGCGGCCGACGACAAGATCGAGGAGCTGATACGGGAGATCGCGGCCAAGCACGGCATCGCCGTGGGCCGCGACGATCCGATCTTGATCCTCCAGACCATCAACATGAAGCTGATGCAGGACAGCGCATCGGCCCAGCAGGAAATCTTGGACGCCTTCAAGTCGGAACTGGAGTCCATCGCCCACCGATGGGGTGATGACGCCAAGGGAAAGGCGGAAAGGACGCTCAACGCGGCGTTGGCGGCCAGCAAGGACGCCATGACGCGGGGAATGCAGGAGGGCGCGAAGGCGGCCGCCGAGGCCGTGCGGCGTGAGGTTGAGGCGGTGACGGCGCAGCTCGTCGCGCCGATCCGCGAGGCGCGGCGCGTCGCCATGATGAACATGGTCGCGGCCGGCATGGCGGTCGTGGCCGCCGGCCTGGCCCTGTGGGCCTCGCTGTAGATGGCGATGCGGGATCTCATCGTCAGAACTGGCGATGGTCGACCGCGCCGGCGGCATCGCCAGGTTCGGCGATGCTGGCCAGCTCCCGGCATCGTCGCTTGTGACGATGCTGCAGGATGATTCCGCCAGGCCCTCGGCGGGCCTCCCTCGCCAGAAATGGCGATGCTCGAGAAAAAAGCCCGGCGACCGCCGGGCTTCGTTTTTATGCGGGCCTGGCTGACAGGCCCAAGGACTGCGATCTCCCTGGCCGCTCCTGGGCCTGGGATTGCTTGCGCTCCTGCTCCTGCTTGCGCATCAGCAGCTCATGCCGGCGGGCGGCCTCGCGCATGGCATCCCAATCGGAAGCCAGCTCGGGGTTCTCGGCGCGCATCTTGCGCGTCGCCAGCTCTTCGATCTTCGGCGAGTGCAGGCCCATGCCTTCCTTGATCTCGCGGACGGCCTCCAGGCGCGCGTGAAGCGTCTGCAAGCGGGCCTGCTGCTGCGCCTGCTGGTTCTGCCAGGCTCGCTTAGAGCCGGGCAAGGAAAGCCGGCCAGGCGCGGACGCCTGGGTCTGCTGCAAGCGGGCCTGCTGCCGGTCGATCAGGTTTTCTAGCCTGTCCTCGATGTGCTCCACCTGGTCGTGCTTGGCCTGCACGTAGAGCGCCAGGGTTTCGGGGTAGGACTGCTCGACCGGGGCCGCCTCTAGGGTGGCCTGCTGCTCGATCTCGGCCGCCTGGGCGGCCTCCAGCAAGTCGGCTCCGGTGTCCTCGCGCGAAGCGCCGAAGGCGGCACCGCCGAGGGTGGCCGGCGCGCTGACGCGGGCCGGCTTGGTGGCGCGGCTCTCGGTGCCGCTGCCGGGGATGGTGAGTCGTTTCAAGGGCGTGCCTCCTTTTTAGCCGCTAAAGCTACATGGAGCGCCCCCGCGTCAGTTTCGGGGCCTCTGCGGCGACTGCCGCCTTGCCCTGGGCGTTGTAGCTGATGCTCTTTGCGCTCCCAATTTCAGGTACTTTATCGAAATCTGACCGAGCGTGCATGACAAAGTTCTTGCCGATCTGCTGGTACACGTTGGTGGCGTCGGCATGAACGATCACGCCGGCGTGGGTCTGCTTCTTGTCGGCCGCTTGGGCCGTGTACAGGTTGTAGATGCCGGGCTTCAACGCGCCCGCCTTGTCTACTTTCTGATTCGTCCAAGCGCCGTCCTTTTCGGCCTGAACGATGCGTTGACCGTTCATGACCAAGAGGCGTTCTTTCATCGGGCACTCCTATGGTTGCCGTGGTTCTCAAAAGGGTGATGGTGGCCCCATGCAAGCCGCGCTCCAACAAAAAAGCCGACCTCGGCAAAGCGAGGCCGGCTCTTCCCAGCGGCCGGGTTGTGCGTTTTGTCAGGGTTCCAGGGTAATTTTAAGGAAAACCAACCGATTTATCAGGTCTTTTTGCGTCCGCCGCTGGTCGGATCGGCCGCCCGGCCTTGCGCCATGACGGTTTCCAGGGCCTCCAGCCGGCCGCGAAGCCCGGCCGCTTCCTCGCGGGCCTGGGCAGCGTCGCGCTTCGCCTGGTCGCGCTCGCCCTGGGCGGCGGTCAGCCGCTCGGCCTGGCGGTGTGCCTCGGCCGCCATCGCCTTGCGCTGCTCCTGGTGGGCCTGCTCGGCCGCCTCGGCCTTGGCCTGCACCTTCACCAGCTCCGCGCGCACCTGGTCGCGCTCGGCGGCGGCCACCTCGGTGGCCTTCCGCTGCTCGGCCTGAGCGGCGCGCGCCTGGTCGGTCGCCTGGTTCGCCCGCTCCAGGTCGGCACGCAGCTCGCCGGCGCGGCGCTCGATCTCGGCGGTACGGCTGTTCGCGGCCGCGAGGTCGGCCCGCAGGGCCTCCACCTGGTCGGCGCTGGCCGTGGCCCTCTCCTGGGCCTTGTCGCGCTCTGCGCGCGCCTGGCGGGCTTCCTGATGGGCGTGATCCAGCTCCGTGCGCAGCTCGCCGGCCCTGGCCTCGGCCGTGGCCGCGCGCTCGCTGGTCGCCGCGAGCTTGCCGCGCAGCTCGTCGGCCTCGCCCTTGGCGGCCGCCTCGACGGCCTCCAGGGCCGCGACGCGGGCCTTGGCCTCGTCCAGCTCGCCGGTGAGCTGGTCGGCCAGCTCTGCGGCTTCCTGGCGCGCTGCTTCCGTCTCCTGGCGCACGGCCTCCAGCGCCTCGCGCTCGGCGGCCAGGCGGTTGTTCGCCATTTCCAGCGCCACGGCCCACAAGTCGCCGCCCAGCTCGGCCAGCTTGTCGGTGATCGCCTGCGGTGCCGGCTCGCGGATCGGGGCGGCCTGGCTGGCCTTGCGTGCGCGCCACTCGTTCATCGCCTCGCTGATGGTGGTGAAGCTGCCGCTGCCGAGCTGCTTGCGCACGTTCGCCAGCGTGGGGTTCTGGCCGGCCGCGTCCAGTTCGTCGGCCACCGCAAATATCTGCTCCTTCGAGATCGCCATGTCGGGCCTCCTTTGGCCGGTTGTATGTTGTAGCGTGTAGCATACTACAACATACAACACTACGCAAGCGGTTTAGCTGAACTTTTTTTAGCGGCTAAAACGCGGGCAAAAAAAAGCCCCGCTCGATGGCGGGGCGATGGGTGGGGGTCGGTGGTCGGCGATGCCCGGCGCTGGGCGTGTCAGCCCTCCAGCAGCGCGACAAGCTGCACGGTGCCAAGGTCGGCCTCGAACTCCTGGCCGTCATCCTCGTATTTGAGCCAGGCCCAGCCCTCGGCCGGGGGCCGGCGGTTGAGGATCAGCCGTGCCGGCCGGTCGTCGTGCTTGACCTGTATGATGGCCTTCTTGAGCTTGTCGGGGTCGGCCTCCTTCGGCTCCTTCTTCCCCTTGGCGTCATCATCCTGCGGCCCCTGCTCGCCGTCGCCGGCCTCGGCGTCGGTCTTGCCGGTCAGCGCATCGACGGTGTTGGGATCACGGTCGCCGTCCTCGTGACTGCGCTTGTCCTCCAGGAACTCGCGCAGCAGCTTCACCGAGCCGCGCGTCAGCTCCTGGCTGTCGTCGGCCAGCCAGGCGGCCACCTCGTCGGGGTTCTTCTTGTAGGCCGTCACCAGCTCGTTGATGACAGTCACGTCCTTGCCCCGGCCGCTATTGAACGCCTCGGCAATGGGTTCGGGCAAGTCCAGCAGCGTGACGTGCTGCGTGACGAAGGCCGGCGACTTGCCGATCTCCTTGGCGATCTCGCCCTTCTTCTTGCCCTTCGCCAGCTCGCGGCCGATGAAGTCGGCGATCTCACGCGCCGTCAGCTCGTTGCGTTGCAGGTTCTCGATAACCTGGTCGGCCTCGTTGTAGTCGTTGTCGATGAAGGCCGGGATCGTGGTCTTGTGCGCCCACTTCGAGCCGCGATAGCGCCGCGCGCCGTGGTTGATGAGGTAGCGCCCCGGTGCGTCCGGGTTCTCGCGCACGCTGATGGGCGACTTCACGCCGCGCGCTTTGATGGTCTCGCCGATCTCCGCGATGCTCTCCGGCGAGAAGCCGGGGTTGTCGGCCGTGCGCGGCTGGTGTGGGTCTTCGTCGATCAGGTCAAGCGGCAGCTCCTGCGGGCCTGCGCCGCCGGCGTTGGCCGCCGGCTGCTCGTTCAGCAGGCCGGCCAGGTCGCCCAGCCCGTCCAGGCCCAGCCCGGACGATTGCGGCTTGTCCTGCTCCTTCTTCTTGGCGTTGGTCTTGGCGCTCATTGCGCGATCTCCATCTTCGTGAACACGTAATCCGCCAGCGCACGCACCTCCTGGGTGGCCTTCCGCGCGGCGGTCTTCTTGATCTTCCACACCGGCATCTGCTCGCCCAGCGCCTCGGCGATGCTGTCACGCGCGCCGATGCTGAACGGCAAGATGAGCTGCGGGTATGCCTGCTGCAACGTCGCCAGGTTGTTGACGTGGCGCGGCTTCCGCGCGTCCACCTTGTTCGGCACCATGCCGAGGAAGCGCAGCTTGGGGTTCTGCTTGCGCAGGTTGCTGATGACCGCGACCATCTTCTTCATGCCCTGCAAGCTGTACGCCTCCATTTCGATGGGCGACAGCATGTAGTCGGCCGTCAGCACGGCCGCCGTCATGGCGACGCCAAGGGAGGGGGCCGTGTCGATCAGGCACACGTCGAAGAACTCGCCCAGCGCGGCCACACTGGCCCGCAGCGCGGCGGCCGCCTGGGAAAGCTCCATCTTGTCCAGGTTCGCCAGGTTGGCGTCTGCCGCGATCAGCGCCAGGCTCTCGCCCTCGCGCTTGCCGAACCAATACCGCAGGTCATCGGTGTCGCCGGTGAACAACTGGCTGGCGAGGTAGCCCGATTGGTACGCCGACAGCGTGAACGATGCGTTGCCCTGGGTGTCCAGGTCGATCACGGCCACGCGAAGGCCGCGCTCCAGGAAGTCGAATGCCAGGTGGCAGGTGGCGAACGTCTTGCCTTGACCGCCCTTCTGAATTGCCGTGACCAGTGTTTTCATGACTTGGGTTCCTGTTTCCTCTTGGCGTCTGCTTCCCACTTCTTGACGATGAACGCTTGATGCTCCGGCAGTACCGCCGTCACTCGCTCGAAGCCCTCGGGGAGCTGTTCCCCTGCTGCTGCCCATACGCGACTGACCGCCTGCGACACCGCCCCCTTGGTCAGCCCCAGCGAAGTGACAAACTCCGCCTGGGGCCGGCCATCGACCAGCACGCCGCGCGCTATGTCGATGGTCTGCTGCCCGATCTCCAGCCCCTTGATGGCCGTCTGGAATTGGGCTTCGGTTAGCCGTTTCTTCATGGATTGCACCCATAACACTCCACACCCGGTTTGTTGAACAAATGGCGGTGCCAGCCGCCGACCATGTGCAGAAGTTTAGCTAAACCATGCGAAGCCGTCAAGCGTTTTAGCGGCTAAAAATTTGTTCGCGCCTTGTCGATGGCCGATGCCGTTGCGGCCGTCGCCCGCGCCTGTCGCCAGTGGTCGGAATCCACCGCGCACGCGCAAAGCGTGGCCCCGTCCTGGTCGTAGAACACGGCCGGCCGGCCCTCCACCTTCGCCTCGATGCGCAGCGCCTTGGCAGGCAGGCCCAGCCCGTCCGCGATGACGGCCAGGGTGGCGCGCTGCAAGGCCAACTCTTCCCCCTTGGCGTCAATGAGCTGTGCCGCATGGGCGGCACTCAGGAAGAACGTCATCAGCGGGCCTACGGTGCGCGTGCCGCCGCTGGCAAAGCACACGTCGAAGGAACCGCCGCCCACGTGCGGATCGACGCCCTCCACGAGACGCCAGGGGTCAAGGCCCCATTCTTCGGATTGCGCGCTGTACCAGTAGGCCGGCGCGTCGCCGTTCAAGTCGCTGTCCGCGTACTCGCGCACCATGACGGCCACGCGGCCAGTGGTCGGCTCCACGAAGCCAGGCGGGTAGGGGAGGGTCTGCTTTGCCATGTCAAAGCCCTTTCGGTTTGTAGATCGAAACGAAGTAGGTGATCGCGGTCAGTGCCGCGAAGTACGCCAGGAACGACCAGCCGGCATACACGCCAGGCGTGTTCCAGTGGTAGAGCATCCGCACGAACTGGAAGAAGGTGATGATCGCCAGCACCCACTTGAGCACCGGCCAGACCAGCACGGTCGCCACCCATACGAACTTGACCAGGCCGGCCACCAGGCCCCGGCCTTCGGCCTTGGGTGCGGCAGGCGCAGCAGCGGGCGCGGCAGGCTGCACCGGCTCGGGAGCCGGCGGCTTGCTCGCCCTGGGGAACTTGACGATGTTGGACATGGCTTGACCCTCCACGCGGTTACGTGTTGAATGCTGGATGCTCCCACTCGGAAGCATGGTTACGGTGTGCCAGCACCAGGCCAAGCGCCCCGGATCACTCCGGGGCGTTCCTCCACCTGGGGCCGTCGAACGTGTGGAATGCCGTCATTGCAGCGTCGCTCCGCTCATGCGTCGCACGGCCGCCGCCAGCAGCATTTCCGTCAGCTCGTTATCTTCCTCCGGCGTGATGCAGCCGCCGCAGATGCTGCCGAACTTCTCGCGGGCATCATCGGCGCCGATGATGGTGTGGCTCAAGGTTCGGATGCTCTTGCCGCAGCGCCGGCAGCACGTCTCGATGATCTCGATCTTGCCTTTGCTCATGGGACTGTTTCCTCTTGGCGTTCCGTTGATGACCCGGCCGAAGCCGGGCCGCCTTCCCTTACCAGCCGACGCTGCGCTTGGCCTGCTCGACCGCTTGGCTCGACCATTCGCCCTTGGCACTGGCCTCCAGGCTCAAGGCGGCGAAATAGGCTTTGCCGCGCAGCTCTTCCGCCTGCTTCACCAGCTCGGCCATCGTGGCCTCGATCTGGTCGCGGCGGGCTTGGAAGTCGGTGGCTTCCACATTCGGCAGGGCGTCAACCCAAGGCATGATCTTGTTCTTGCTCATCGGAACCTCTCCGGTAATCGACCTGGGCGGAATGCCCGGCCTTCAAGTGCTATATTAGGACAAAATGTCCTAGCCTGTCAAGCACTTTAGCTAAACTATTTTCGCTTTACCGTAGTCCGATGCCTAGCACTTTAGCCGCTAAAGCCTCTTTCCCTGGCGTCAAACCTCTTTCCAGATCAGCCCGAGGCCGGCGTAGTCGCACAGCAGCGCCCACGCGGCATAAGGGATCGGCGTGTCCTCGCCCACCCATCGCCGGATCGTCCGGTCGCCCTTCGGGCCGAGGCCCAGCACCTTCGCGGCTTTGCCGCCGGTGAGGCCCGCCAGGCGCAGCACCTCGCGCACCTCTTCGCCGCTCGGCTGCGCCCACCGCTCGGCCGGCTTCAAGCACTCCAGCCGGATATTGGCGTCGTTCGTCATTCGTTTCTTCTCCTGGTCACGTGATAAGCCGCAGTTGGTCGAATCCGTAGATCGACTGAATGCAGCTCGGGTCTGAATCCACCACACGGCGGCCCGCGCGGTTGGTCTTGTATGTCACCGGCCGGTCGTCATGCGCCCACACCTGGCGGGTGTCTGGATGCACCTTCACGATGATGACGCGCTTGCCGATCTCCTTGGCGAACACCGGATGGTGGACGCTCACGATCTCGCACCGTTGGCCTGGTGCGGGCGTGAACTCCACCAGGTCGGCCGGGCCTGCATCGCCATTCCTGGCGGTGCTGCAGGATGCTTCGCCTGCGCCCGGCATCGTCGCTTCTGGCGATACAGGCCCAGCCTCGGCCTTGCAATCGTCAGCTTTGGCGGTGCTGCAGCGCATCGCCGTTTCCGCCGATGCGGGATCTCGCTCGCGGCCCCCGGCCTTTCCCTTGGCGTTCGACCTGGCGGCCCTGGCCGCCTTGACCTTGCCCGCCGCCTCGGCCGCCCAGCGCCGCGCGATGAACGCCTTGTGCGCCGGCAGCACCACATCGACCAAGACGAAGCCCGGCGGGATCGTCACGGTCGCCGGCTCGCGCCGCGCCGGCGGCACCAGGCCGGCCAGCCAATCGGGCAGGGGAGCGTCGGCCAAGCGGTCGCGGTAGTTGGCCTCGATCAACACCGGCCGCTTCTTCTCGGCCAGCATGGCCGTCAGGATGCCGCGCGCAACCTCGTCCACGGTCATGCAGCCCCGCGCCGTGTCGAAGTGCGAGCGATAGCCCGTCGCCGAGATAAACGGCCTGTCCAGGTCAACCGCGTGGAACTGAAAATGCGCGTTGAGCGGCCCGCCATAACCGGCCTCGTACTCCACCAGGGCGCGCACGTCGCCCGCCACGGCCAGGAACTGGCCGCGCTGGCCCCACAAGGGCACGTCCCCCGGCACCGCAGCGCAATGCCGCTCGATGACGCGGCCGGCGGCCTCGTCGTCGGCCATGCACCCGAAGTTCGTGCCGCCGTTCAGCTTCCAGATGATCGCCTCGTATCGGTCGCCGGCCAGCTCGGCCGCCGCCCCGTCGCCGCGCATGACAGCCGCGTCGATCTCCACCACGGCCGCAACGGCCGCAGCCAGCAGGCCGTCACGGTCTGCCGGCAGCTCGGCCAGCAGCTCGGCCGCCGGCGCGCTCCAGTCCTGGCCCGTCTGGGCCGGTTGCTTTGTTCGCTTCGCCATCGCTTGACGTGCTCCTGGTGCAGCCCCGGCCGGAGCCGGGGCCGCCCCTCATCAGTCAATAGCCCGGTAGATCGCAGCGGCCTCGGGGTGGCCGGCCGCGAAGCCGCGCAGGAAGTGATAGCGGTCGATCAGGGCGTCGGCCGCGTCCGTGCCGGCGATCTCGGCCGCGAGCTGGCCGAGCGCGAACAGGGTTGCGACAATGCCGGCGGCGTCGGCCGACAGTTCGCCCCGGAAGCCGTTGCCGTCTACCTCGATCTCCAGGCGCTCGGCCAGGTCGGGGGCCAGGTAGAAACCGCCGTCCGACAGGGTGTAGTAGTGCCAATACGCGCCGTTGTAGCGTTCGCAGAGCCGGCGCAGCCAGGCGTACACAAGGGCCTCGCCGCGCATCATCAGGCGCGGGCCGAAGTAGGTAGGCAAGAAGTCGAGGCGCTGGGCCTCGGCGACCAGGGAAGCGGTGACGGGTTGGTCTTGGGTGTTCATCGGAACTCTCCGGTAGTTGACCTGGGCGACATGCCCGGCCTTCAAGACGTATATTAGGACAAAATGTCCTAACCTGTCAAGCACTTTAGCTAAACTTTAGCCGCTAAACTGGACTTCGCCCCCTTGGAGTGATAGGATTGAATCCTATTGAACCGAATGGAGGCCGCCATGCGAACCACCCAGCAACTGAGCATCACCCTGCCGAACGACATGGCCGACGTGGTGAAAACGAAGGTCAAGACCGGGGAGTACGCGAGCGAAAGCGAGGTCATCCGCGACGGCCTGCGTGCGCTACTCGCGCGTGATCGCGCCGTCGAGTCCTGGCTTCACAACCAGGTCGGCCCGGCGTATGACGCCCTGAAAGCCGATCCCTCCCGAGCCGTCACCGCCGACCAGGTGCGCGCCCGCCTGGCCGCCGAGCATGCGAAGGCGCAATGAGCTACGCGGTCGTCTTCTCGCCCGAGGCCGAAGAGCAGCTTGCCGAGCTGTACCGCTACATCGCGGCGGCGGCGTCGCCTGACGTTGCCGCTCGCTACACCGAGGCAATCGTCACCTACTGCGAAAGCCTGCGCACGTTTCCACTGCGCGGCACCATGCGCGACGATGTGCGGCCCGGCCTGCGCATCACGAACTACCGCAAGCGCGCCGTGATCGCCTTCGATGTGGCCGGCGATCTGGTTTCCATCATCGGCGTGTTCTACGGCGGGCAGGACTACGAGACGATCCTGCACGACGACGCGGACGACTGAATTCCCCCGCTTCTTGACACTTGAGGGGCGCAATCACGCCCTGGGCCTGGCAGGCCGACCCCTCCCTTGGCGTTCAACCTTGCGGCCTTCGAGCTGGAGCCATCTTCCGACTTGGCGACGGCGCAGGAGTCACCGCGGCCTTGACAGTTGGGGAGTCCAGAGGGGGCCTTGGCCCCCTTTGGAAGAGCACGAACTTCTGCCAGGCGCTTGCGCCTGGCTATGGTCAGCCGTAGCGCCGTAGGCGCTCCATTCTTGGGGTGAAGGCCGTAGGCCGAGGGGCAACGCCCCTGGGGGGATGGGAGGCCGCTTTAGCGGCCGGGTGGGATCGAGAAGGGGGGGCACCCCCTTCGGCGGCCGATCATTCTGCGGGGCACCTTGGGCCGGTTTGCCGCTTTTTTCGACACCCGGTTATAACAACTAGGTTTAATATAAAGGTTATGAAGGGTTAAAAGCCGGTTAGCTTGACCGGAAAACGCGCGCAAGCCGTTGATACGCCAAGGAAAAGGCTCGAAGGGCCGCCCCTCAAGTGTCAATGGATAAGCCCCTCAAGGGTCAATAGTCTGCCCGTCAAGTGTCAAGGATCGCGCCCCTCATCTGTCAGCACCCCCGCCCCTCAAGTGTCAGTACGGCAAGGGCCTTGCCAACAGGCTTATCCACAACTTCTGTGGATAAAGCCAGCCCGATCAAGCACATAGGCCGCCTCGACGGCCTCCGGCGCGGCTCCAGCCGGCCGATTTCGAGGCCGGCCCCTCATCTGTCAGCATCGCGCCGGGGTGCGCTGCCCCCCAAGTGTCAAGAAACGCCCCTCAACTGTCACCAGCCGGCGTTTTGTCCCCAAACGATCCACAAGGGGGAACCGCAGAATTCGGAAAAAATCGTACGCTAAGCTAACGGTGTTCTCGTGACAGCTCTTTGACTAGGCTTTCTAAGGGGTCGTCTCAGAAAACGGAAAATAAAGCACGCTAAGGCATAGCCGAACCTGCCAAGCTTGCTCCACCCTGTAGTGACGCGATCAGCGGGCAGGAAACGTTCCCCCTTCGCGCATGGCAGGCGCACACCAACTCAGACAGCACGGCCTCCATGCGCGCCAGGTCAGCCATTTTCTCGCGCACGTCCTTGAGCTTGTGCTCGGCCAGACTGTCGGCGACCCATCATGACGAAACTGGTAAACGAGGTGAAGGAGAACTGTTCAGCCGCGACGTTAGATGGACCGTACGCCGTCTACGTTGTCCGCATTCGCAGCGATGAGCGCATCGTAGATGTAAGTCGTACAGTGGGCAGCCGCATCCCCGCTTACTGCACGTCACTTGGCCGGGTACTTCTCGCAGCGGAGCCGACATCGGTACAAGAAAAATTGCTGAATGAGCTTCCCAAAGTGGCGCTGACCCCTCTAACGGTCACTGACAATCAGGCCCTGATGGAAATACTTGCAGAGGTCAAGCTGCAGGGTTGGGCGCTTGTCGAGGAGGAGCTGGAAGTTGGACTCTGTTCGCTTGCCGTTCCTGTGCACGACCGGCGCGGCCAAGTGGTTGCGGCTTTGAATATCAGCGTGCAGGCGAGCCGCGTCAGCAGCGAGGAGCTCAGAGACAGGTACCTTAATTCTCTTCGCGGCGCTGCTACAGTTATCTCACGAGCGTTTGCTGCACGCGAGATTGGGGTAGAGCAAGCAGTCGTGTCACCAGCCGCCACCTTGGAGTAAGCCGGAACCCCAGAAATTTCCGTCAAGCAATCAACATGTTTTGTCTCGCGCCCGGTCGATACGCTCCGCCGTGGCGGCCTGGCGCTTGACGGGCCAGGCTGTATCGGGTGCCACTGGAGCGCTACGCCGAGCTGGTCCAGCATTTTCCGGCTTCGGAAAGCTACCACCACGCCTACCCGGGCGGCATGCTGGACCACGGCCTGGAAATCGTGGCCTACGCGCTGAAGCTGAGGCAATCCCATCTCCTGCCGGCCGGTGCCACGCCGGAAGCCCAGGCCGCCCAGGCCGAAGCCTGGACTGCGGGCACCGCCTACGCAGCACTGCTGCACGACATCGGCAAGATCGCCGTCGACCTGCATGTCGTTTACGCCGACGGGACGGTCTGGCACCCCTGGCACGGCCCGCTGCGGCGGTCAGGCCGTACCGCTACCGGACTGACCGCGAATACCGTCTGCACGGCGCCGCCACCGGGCTGCTCTACGTCCTGGCCGGCCAGTTACGAGCATGCTGGCACGCTCTGCGAGCTGGTCATCCAGGCCGACCAGGCCTCGGTTGCCCAGGAACCTGGCGGCGATCCAGGTAAGGCATTGGCGGCGCCCAGGCACGCGCTGCAGCGCAAGCTGCTGGACGGCCTGCGCTATCTACTCGGGAGGAATTCAAGCTGAACCAGCCCCAGGGCTCGGATGGATGGCTGACCCAGGACATCGACGGCATTCCGTCGAACAGCACGGCGGTGTTCAACGTCCTGCAGGACCATGGCATTGTCCTGGCCACGCCGGATGGCAAGGCGATCTGGAAGGCCACCGAGTCTCTTCCTCCAACCATGGAAGCGCCGTCCCTCGAATCTGTTGAATCGGTGACACTGATCTACACGCCATTACCGGCACCTGCGTGGCCGTCCATGCAAAGCAGGAACAGTTGGCCGATTGGCAATGGGTGCAGAAACGATTCGAGAAGCTGCAACTGCACCGCAAGCAACCGAACGGTCTGAGCATCTGGACCTGCACGGTCACCAGGCCGCGGAAATCGCGGCGCCTCCACGGCTACTTGCTGAAATATCCACGAGTTCTGTTCAACAACACGCCGCCAGACAATCCATATCTGGCACTATCACCCGCCACCAGCCCTGAGTAGGCTCGATGTCGGCCTTGATTTCCGTAAGTACTGCCCTTGAAGAAAAACAGCAATGGTCTGGACGCCAGCACACTCGGCAAGATCGTTCTGGCCCGATGCCTGGAACAGCCGCTGGGCGCCTACGAACGCTCAGTCGGGCGCATCGAAGCCTCGCTCCCGTTCCGCGGCGCAAGCTGGGTGAAGCCTGCCTCGATTCCGGGTGCGATTTTCGATGCGGACCTCGCCACGCGTCATTCCGCCCCCGCCACCCTCGGCAGGGTCGTTCGTCACGAAGGCGGGCTCGTCTTCATGTATCGGCATGAGGTTCTCGGACGCGAATATCGGTTCGACGAGACAGCGATCGGGGATATGCGCGCATCCGGCGCCATCGCCGGCGACCAGATCGCGCTGCTCCATCGTCTGCGCCTCGTCAATAGCCGCAACCGACTCACCCATGCACTGATGAATTCGTTGCTGGACGCACAGCGCGACTTTCTCGCCACGGGCGATCCGCTCGCGCTCGCCCCCTTGCCGCAGGTGCACCTGTCGAGACGCATTGGCGAACGAGTGGAGTTGCCCATGGTGGCAGATGCAGGCCGCATTTCCCGGCTCGTGCGCGGCCTTGCCATCACGATGCCGGACGGCAAGACATTGCCCCTGTCCAGACTATTCCCCAGCGAACGGCAACTGCATTGTCATCGACTTGATTTGTTGGTAAAAAGCGAGAAACAACTGCTTCTTGCAGGTGAGATTGCGCGCCCATGGTCCGACGCACAGCTTGCCGCGCTTCTGGAGCAACAACACGGAACCCGCCTTTCGCGGCGATCGATCGCCGCCATCCGTCACCAGCTCGCGCTTCCCGACTGCCGCCGTCGCGCGGCGCTTGCGGACTACCGGATGGCAACGGAGGGATTTTCCGCGTTGCTGCCCCTGACGCCGTCGGTGCTCGCGGTGCATGTGCCATGCCGGGCAGGTGTCTACGAGATTCGCGCGCCGGTCGCCGTCGAGAACCGATGTCCCGCCGACGCGGTCGAGCGACTGCCGGTGGTGTATATCGGCTCGACACAGGGCTTGCGCAAGCGCCTGGCTGATCACCTGCGGGGCAGCAGTGGTAACATGATGCTTCACCGCCATCTGGCGGAAGGGAGGGCGAAGGTGAGGTTCCGGATCGTCGAGGAAAACTGGCGCGGCCTCGAACGGCGGCTGTATCTCGCGTACCGCGAGACCTTCGGCGTCCCGCCGCCGTGCAACCGGATGAGTCCATGAACAACAAGAACCGTGAATTGGAAAGCGCCTTGCGCAAGCAAGCAAGCAAGCAAGCAAGCAAGCAAGCCTGACGGCCATTTCGTGTCGCCGGAATGGATGGCTGCGCGAGCGGGTGCGATGAAGCCGGCCGACGAGATGGCCCAGGCGATGATGGCCGCGCTCGGTCTGACCGAGGCCGGCATCGCCGCGCGCAAAATCTTCCTTGAATTCACGGACGAGGATGCCGCCCGGCTCAAACGCCTGCACGGGCTGCTTTCCGGCACGGAGCAGGATTTCGCGCGGCGTTTCTACGATCATCTGCTGCGCTTCGAGGAAACGCGGCGGTTCATTCCGGACGAGGCGTCGCTCGATCGTCTCAGAACCACCCAGGCGCAGTACTTCGATACCCTCACGGCCGGGACCTATGACGCCGACTACGTGCGCCATCGCCTGCGCGTGGGCCTTGCGCATCAGCGCATCGGCCTGGAGACGCAATGGTATCTCGGGGCGTACGCCAAGTATCTCGCCGATGCGCTGCCCGACCTGTGGCAACGCCTCGGCGACGATCCCGACCTAGCCATCGCGACACTCCAGTCCCTGCTCAAGATCGTCCTGTTCGACATGGGACTGGCGATGGACACCTATGTCCATGCAGACCGGCAGGCGATCCTGTCCCTGCGGGAATACGCGGAACTGGTGTTCTCGGCGATTCCCGACGGACTAGCCGTGCTGACGGCCGACCTCACGGTCATCTCGATCAACCGCGCCTTTGCCCGGCGCTTCGAGTTGAGCGAGATGGATGCGCACGGCCAACCGCTGGCGATGCTGATCCGGGCGGAAGGTCTCGATCACCATTTGCACGAGGTTCGGGAAACCGGCATCGTCAAGCGTGACCTGTTTTTCGAAATGGCGCGCGCGCCGGATGGCCCGGCGATCCCCGTGCGCGCAACCCTGACTGGCATCCGCCTTGCGGAAGAAGAAGAAGAAGAAGCTCGTCTGCTGGTCATCGTGGAAGACATGACCGAACAGGCCCGCCTCCAGGACGCATTGCGGGAGAGCGAAACCACATTGCTGCGCGCCCAGGAAGTGGCGCGCATCGGCAGCTGGCGGCTCGATTTCCTGGCCGGGACGCTGGCCTGGTCGCCGGAGGTCTACAGGATTTTCGGCGTCGATCGGAAGGCAGCCATCCGTTATGGGACCTTCCTCGCCTGCGTCCATCCGGAGGATCGGGAGATGGTCGACGCGGCCTGGCAGGCGGCGCTCGCGGGCGCGCCCTACCACCTGCAACACCGCATCGTCGCGGATGGGGAAGCGCGCTGGGTGGAAGAACGGGCGGAGATCGAGTTCGATGGCGAACATCGGCCGATCAAGGCCGTGGGCACCGTGCAGGACATCACCGACCGCAAGGCGGCCGAAACGCGGATCGAAACTCTGGCGTTCTATGATCCCTTGACCGTGTTGCCCAACCGCGCCCTGTTCATGGATCGATTGCGCCACGAACTGGCGGCCGCCGAGCGACGCGGCCAGCGGCTGGCCCTGCTCTTCCTCGATCTGGACCGGTTCAAGGACATCAACGACACGCTCGGCCACGATGCGGGCGACCGCGTGCTCGTGGAGGTGGCGCGGCGCTTCCGGGAGGCCCTGCGCGAAGAGGAGACGCTCGCGCGGTTATCCGGCGACGAGTTCGTCATCATTGCGTCGGATTCCGGCAAGGCGGCCGTGCGCATCGCGGAGCGGATCGCCGAGGCATTGGCGACCCCGATAGCCGTGGGCGACCAGGGCTTCAGCGTCTCGACGAGCATCGGTATCGCCATTTTCCCGGAAGACGGGACATCTACCGAGGCACTGCTCAAGCATGCCGACATCGCCATGTATCGCGCCAAGGGCGCGGGCGGTGGCTACCGCTTTTACCGCGCCGAAATGGGCGAGGAACTGGCGCGCCGCCTGGGCATCGCCAAGCGGCTCGAAAAGGCGCTTATCAATGGACAATTGCAGCTCCATTATCAGCCGCAGGTGAATCTGGCGAGCGGCGCGCTGATCGGCGCCGAAGCCTTGATGCGCTGGACGGATCCCGAATGGGGTTCCGTCAGTCCCGCCGACTTCATCCCCATCGCTGAGGAGCGCGGCCTGATCGTTTCCCTGGGAGAATGGGCGCTCGCCGCGGCCTGCGGGCAGGTGCGCCAATGGGAAACGGACGGCCGCCCGATGCCCGGGAGAGTCGCCGTCAATGTCTCGGCCAGACAATTAGAGGACGACGGTTTCGTGGACACCGCCATACGGATTGCACGAGAGAACGGCGCCGCTCCCGCCCGCATCGAGCTCGAACTGACCGAGAGCGGCATGATGCGCGACCCGGACCGGGCCGTGGAGATCACGCAGGCCCTGGCGGCCGCCGGGTTCTCGTTATCGATCGACGATTTCGGAACCGGCTATTCCTCGCTGTCCTATCTCAAGCGATTCCCGGTGAGCCGGCTCAAGATCGATATCTCTTTCGTGCGCGACATGTTGAGCGACCGAAACGATCGCTCCATCGTCGGCACGATCATCGCGATGGGCCGCGGCATGGAACTGGAAACCCTGGCCGAAGGCATCGAGCATGCCGATCAGGCGACGGCTTTGCTGGCCATGGGATGCCATCTGGCGCAAGGATTTCATTTCGGAAGACCCAAGCCAGCAGATCGTTTCGAGGAAAGCTGGTTGACGAAACGTTGATCACTGCCATTATCGATCATGTGGAAGGCATTTCATGTGGCCTTCCCCTTGTAAGGGGTGCCGGCATTCACCTTGCCATGACCCTACCGTGCCGCATACCACATGGGGTTGCAAGCCGGAACCCCAGAAATTTCCGTCAAGCGATCAACATGGTTTGTTTCGCACCCGGTCGATACGCTCCTGCATCGCCTGCATGACTTCTTCATGGGTATGCGCCTGGCGTTGGGGTCGTCGGCCTCCCGCAGGGCTTCCTCGACCTCACGGGTCATGCACTCTCGTATTCCTCCGGCCACAGCGTTTGTTCCATGCGCAGCGACGCTTGGCCCAACAGGTGCAGCAGACCAAACAGGCGCATGTCGTCGGTGGCGACGATGTGCTCCCGAATCCGTTCCTGGATCGCCTCGCTGGCACTGTGCGCTTCTGGTGAGGCGGTGGCTTCGGGAACTCCACTTCCTCGGCGATCCGCGCCCAAGCGCTGGCCAGCGTCTCGATGCTGGACACGCTCATTTGCTCATCCACTTGCGCAGCAGGCGCTGTTTCAGGGCGGCGCGCTCTTGCGGGTTGCGTCCCTTGTGGTTGGCGATGCGATCCGCCGTGGCGGCCTGGCGCTTGACGGGCCAGTAGGAGCGGCTGTCATTTTCAGAAGACGACTGCACCATTCAGCGCGGTTTGAAGCCTCTTGTGCATACGGCTCCTGACAGCCAGATATCAGGACTCCTCTGCACGAAACTCGTCTATGCTCAATACTCGTGTGCACCAAAGCGAGATGAGCATGGCGACCGATACCGCACCGATTACCGAGCACGGCGTGGCCACCCTGCCAGAACAGGCATGGGAGCGTGCGCGTCGTCGCGCGGAGATCATTGGGCCGTTGGCGCAGTCGGAGACGGTTGGGCATGAAGCGGCCGACGCGGCAGCCCAGGCATTGGGGCTGTCCCGGCGGCAGGTCTACGTCCTGATCCGCCGTGCCCGGCTAGGATCGGGGCTGGTCACTGACTTGGCTCTTGGGCAGTCGAGCGGTGGCAAAGGTAAAGGCCGCTTGCCGGAGTCGGTCGAACGAATCATCCGCGAGTTACTGCAAAAGCGCTTCCTGACCAAGCAGAAGCGTAGCTTGGCGGCGTTCCACCGCGAAGTTGTGCGGGCGTGCAAGCTGCAAAAGCTGCGGGTGCCGGCGCGCAACACGGTGGCTCTGCGGATCGCCGGCCTCGATCCGCGCGAGGTCACTCACCGCCGGGAAGGACAAGATGCCGCCCGCGACCTGCAAGGTGTTGGTGGTGTTCCGCCACCCGTCTCCGCGCCGCTGGAGCAGGTGCAGATCGACCACACAGTCATCGACCTGATCGTGGTGGACGAGCGCGACCGGCAACCGATTGGCCGTCCATACCTGACCCTCGCCATCGACGTATTCACCCGCTGCGTGGTTGGCATGGTCGTTACGCTGGAAGCCCCGTCCGCCGTCTCGGTCGGCTTGTGCTTGGTGCATGCCGCCTGCGACAAGCGCCCTTGGTTGGAAGGGTTGAACGTAGAGATGGATTGGCCGATGAGCGGCAAGCCCAGACTGCTCTACTTGGACAACGCGGCTGAGTTCAAGAGCGAGGCGCTGCGCCGTGGCTGCGAGCAGCATGGCATCCGGTTGGACTATCGCCCGCTCGGGCAGCCGCACTACGGCGGTATCGTGGAACGGATCATCGGCACGGCGATGCAGATGATCCACGACGAATTGCCGGGGACGACCTTCTCCAATCCTGACCAGCGCGGGGAATACGCCTCCGAGAAGATGGCCGCCCTGACACTGCGCGAGCTGGAGCGCTGGCTCACATTGGCGGTCGGCACCTATCACGGCTCCGTGCACAACGGCCTGCTCCAACCGCCGGCCGCGCGCTGGGCCGAAGCTATCACGCGGACCGGCGTGCCAACCGTCATCACTCGCGCTACGGCTTTTCTGGTCGATTTTCTGCCCATCATCCGCCGCACGCTGACCCGCACCGGCTTCGTCATCGACCACATCCACTACTACGCCGATGCGCTCAAGCCGTGGATAGCTCGGCGGGACCGCTTGCCTGCGTTCCTGATCCGGCGCGACCCGCGCGACATCAGCCGCATATGGGTGCTGGAACCAGAGGGGCAGCACTACCTGGAAATTCCCTACCGTACCTTGTCGCACCCGGCTGTCACCCTATGGGAACAACGGCAGGCGCTGGCGAAATTACGGCAGCAAGGGCGCGAACAGGTGGATGAGTCAGCGCTGTTCCGCATGATCGGCCAGATGCGAGAAATCGTGACCACCGCGCAGAAAGCTACGCGCAAGGCGCGGCGCGACGCGGATCGACGCCAGCATCTCAAGGCAACGGCACCGCCTGTCAAAACCACGCCACCACCAGATGCGGACATGGCTGACCCACAGGCCGACAACCAGCCGCCGGCCAAACCGTTCGACCAGATTGAGGAGTGGTAGCCGTGGACGAATATCCCATCATCGACTTGTCACACCTGCTGCCAGCGGCAGGGGCTGGCTCGGCTGCCGGCGGACGAGCGCATCCAGCGCCTTCGCGCCGACCGCTGGATCGGCTATCCGCGCGCGGTCGAGGCGCTGAACCGGCTGGAAACCCTGTATGCGTGGCCAAACAAGCAACGCATGCCCAACCTGCTGCTGGTCGGCCCGACCAACAACGGCAAGTCGATGATCGTCGAGAGTTCCGGCGCACGCATCCGGCCAGCGCCGACGCCGACCAGGAGCACATTCCGGTACTGGTCGTGCAGATGCCATCCGAACCGTCGGTAATCCGCTTCTACGTCGCGCTGCTCGCGGCGATGGGTGCGCCATTGCGACCGCGCCCACGGCTGCCAGAAATGGAACAACTGGCGCTGGCACTGCTGCGCAAGGTCGGCGTGCGCATGCTGGTGATCGACGAGTTGCACAACGTCCTGGCCGGTAACAGCGTCAACCGCCGGGAATTTCTCAATCTCCTGCGCTTCCTCGGCAATGAACTGCGCATCCCACTGGTCGGGGTCGGCACGCGCGACGCCTACCTGGTCATCCGCTCCGATGACCAGTTGGAAAATCGCTTCGAGCCGATGATGCTGCCGGTATGGGAGGCCAACGACGATTGCTGCTCACTGCTGGCCAGCTTCGCCGCTTCGCTTCCACTGCGGCGCCCCTCGTCGATTGCCACGCTGGACATGGCCCGCTACCTGCTCACACGCAGCGAAGGCACCATCGGCGAACTGACGCACTTGCTGATGGCGGCAGCCCTCGCCGCCGTGGAGAGCGGCGAGGAAGCGATCAACCATCGCACGCTGAGCATGGCCGATTACACCGGCCCCAGCGAGCGGCGTCGGCAATTCGAGCGGGAACTGATGTGAAGCCAGCGCCACGCTGGCCACTGCATCCGGCTCCCAGGGAAGGTGAAGCCTTGTCTTCGTGGCTCAACCGCGTGGCCCTTTGCTATCACATAGAGGTGTCCGAGCTGCTGGAGCACGATCTTGGTCACGGTCAGGTTGATGACCTGGACACCGCGCCACCACTGGCGCTGCTGGCGATGCTTTCCCAGCGGAGCGGCATCGAACTGAACCGGCTGCGTTGCATGAGCTTTGCCGGCTGGGTGCCTTGGCTACTGGACAGCCTTGATGATCAGATTCCAGATGCATTGGAGACCTATGCGTTCCAGCTCTCGGTGTTGCTGCCGACACACCGCCGTAAGACGCGATCCATCACGAGCTGGCGTGCCTGGCTGCCCAGCCAGCCGATACACCGCGCCTGTCCGCTATGCCTGAACGATCCGGAGAACCAAGCCGTACTGCTCGCGTGGAAGCTGCCCCTGATGCTGAGCTGCCCGCTGCATGGCTGCCGGCTGGAATCCTATTGGGGCGTGCCAGGGCGGTTTCTAGGCTGGGAGAACGCCGACGCCGAACCGCGCACCGCCAGCGACGCGATTGCGGCGATGGACCAGCGTACCTGGCAGGCACTGACGACCGGTCACCTGGAGCTGCCGCGCCGACGCATCCATGCCGGATTGTGGTTTCGGCTGCTACGCACGCTGCTCGATGAGCTGAACACACCGCTTTCGGCGTGCGGAACCTACGCGGGGTATCTCCGCCAAGTCTGGGAAGGCTGCGGGCATCCGCTGCGTGCTGGGCAAAGTCTGTGGCGACCGTATGAAACCCTGAATCCGGCAGTACGGTTGCAGATGCTGGAGGCGGCGGCAACGGCAATCAGCTTGATTGAGGTGAGGTACATAAGCCCGCCAGGCGAGCAGGCAAAGCTGTTCTGGTCCGAGCCCCAAACAGGGTTCACCAGTGGCCTGCCGACGAAAGCGCCGAAGCCCGAACCCATCAATCACTGGCAGCGTGCAGTCCAGGCCATCGACGAGGCCATCATTGAAGCGCGGCACAACCCCGAGACGGCACGCTCGCTGTTCGCGTTGGCTTCCTATGGTCGGCGCGACCCCGCTTCCCTGGAACAGTTGCGCGCCACCTTCGCGAAGGAAGGCATCGCCACGGAATTTCTGTCACATTATGAGCCTGACGGATCCTTTGCATGTCTTAGACAGAATGACGGGTTAAGTGACAAATTTTGACGACCTTAACTTTCCGGCGCACACTGTCACATAATCGAACGTATATGTGACAGGTACGACATGCTGATAGGCTACATGCGGGTATCGAAGGCGGACGGCTCCCAGGCTACCGATTTGCAGCGCGACGCGCTGATTGCCGCCGGGGTCGATCCAGTACATCTTTACGAGGACCAGGCATCCGGCATGCGCGAGGATCGGCCCGGCTTGACGAGCTGCCTGAAGGCGTTGCGAACTGGCGACACACTGGTCGTGTGGAAACTGGATCGGCTCGGACGCGACCTGCGACATCTCATCAACACCGTGCACGACCTGACTGGGCGCGGCATCGGCTTGAAGGTATTAACCGGGCACGGCGCGGCCATCGACACCACGACCGCCGCCGGCAAGCTGGTCTTTGGCATCTTCGCCGCCCTGGCCGAGTTCGAGCGCGAGTTGATCGCGGAGCGCACGATTGCCGGCCTAGCCTCGGCCCGCGCGCGCGGCGGAAAGGCGGCCGGCCGTTCAAGATGACCGCCGCCAAGCTGCGGCTGGCGATGGCGGCAATGGGTCAGCCAGAGACCAAGGTCGGCGACCTGTGCCAGGAACTTGGCGTCACGCGGCAGACCCTGTATCGGCATGTTTCACCCAAGGGTGAGCTACGTCCAGATGGCGAGAAGCTACTCAGCCGAATTTGATGCCGGCATGAGGCAACGTAGCGACAGCGTGGTTTGTCTCAATGGGAAGCGCTCATGATCGATCTTTGAAGGCCCGCAGCAGTCGTGTCACAGACAGGACGAACAAACCGGTCAGCGTGAGGGCTGCGATACCCCAGTACTCTCCGATGAACGCGCCGGCCGTCGTGCCGGCCAGCACAATGGCGAGAATCGGCAAATGGCAGGGACAGGTGAGCACGGCCAGCGCGCCCCACAGGTAGCCGGTGATCGGTTTGTGCGTCTCGGACGGCAAGCGCTCGGGGCTGTTCATGGCAGACTCTCCGCGTGCTGTGCCGGCTCGGTCGGCATGGTGGCCAACTGCACCTCCAGATCGGCCAACGCTTCGCGCCGACGCTCGACGAACTGGCGCAGAACGGCAAGCTGCGCGGCCGCTTCATCGCCGTCCGCAGCATCCAGCGCCCGGCACAGCCGCGCCAGCGCGTCCAGGCCGATGCCCGCCTCGAAGGCCGCCCGCACGAAGCACAGCCGTTGCAAGGCGGCATCATCGAACAGGCCATAGCCGCCCGGGGTGCACGCCACCGGACGCAGCAATCCGCGCAGCAGGTAGTCGCGCACGATATGCACGCTCACCCCGGCATCAAGGGCCAGCCGGGACACGGTGTAGGCGCTCATTGAAAACCTCCTTTTTTTATCCAGCGCAGCAGGAAAGCTGCTTCACGTCCTTGTTGAAGGTCTGCGCCGCAAGCTTCAACCCTCGACCATTGTCAGGTAGGGAACAACTGGTCGGCCAGTTCCTGCACCGTCATGCGGTTGCGGATGGCGAGCACCGCCGTCTGGATCAGTTCGCCCGCTTCCGGGGCCACCGCCTGCACGCCGATGAGCCGTCCGCTACCTTCCTCGATGACCAGCTTGATGAAGCCGCGTGTGTCGAAGTTGGCAAGCGCTCGCGGAACGTTGTCGAGTGTCAGCGTGCGACTGTCGGTCTCGATGCCATCGTGGTGCGCTTCCGCCTCGCTGTAGCCCACGGTGGCGACTTGCGGGTCGGTGAACACCACTGCCGGCATCGCGGTCAGATTGAGGGCTGCGTCGCCGCCGGTCATGTTGATCGCGGCACGGGTGCCGGCGGCCGCTGCCACGTAGACGAACTGCGGCTGGTCGGTGCAGTCGCCGGCCGCGTAGATGTTCGGGTTGCTCGTGCGCATGCCTTGGTCGATAACGATGGCCCCTTGCGCATTGACAGTGACCCCGCCGCGTCCAGCGCGAGGCTGCGCGTATTCGGTGCCCGACCGGTGGCAACCAGCAACTTGTCAGCGCGCAATTCACCGTGTCCGGTGGTCAGCACGAATTCGCCGTTCACATGGGCGACCTGGCTGGCTTGCGTGTGCTCCAGCACCTCGATGCCCTCGGCGCGGAAAGCGGCTGTCACGGCCTCGCCGATGGCCGGGTCTTCCCGGAAGAACAAGGTGCTGCGTGCCAGGATCGTGACCTGGCTGCCGAGCCGGGCAAAGGCTTGCGCCAGTTCCAACGCCACCACCGACGAACCGATCACGGCCAGGCGTGCGGGAATGGTGTCGCTGACAAGCGCTTCGGTGGAAGTCCAGTAGGGTGACTCTTTCAGGCCCGGAATCGGCGGCACGGCCGGACTGGCACCGGTGGCGACCAGGCAGCGGTCGAACGTTACCTCGCGCTCGCCACCCTCGTTCAAACGGACGACCAGGCTCTGGTCGTCCTTGAAACGCGCTTCACCGTGCAAAACGGTGATGGCTGGATTGCCGTCCAGGATGCCTTCGTATTTGGCGTGCCGCAGTTCATCGACACGGGCCTGCTGCTGGGCCAGCAGTTTGCTGCGGTCAATCGCAGGCACAGTTGCCGCAATACCGCCGTCGAACGGACTTTCCCGGCGCAGATGGGCAATATGGGCAGCGCGGATCATGATCTTGGACGGCACACAGCCGATATTGACGCAGGTGCCGCCGATGGTGCCGCGTTCGATCAGCGTGACCGTCGCGCCTTGCTCGACGGCCTTCAGCGCCGCCGCCATCGCGGCCCCGCCGCTGCCAATGATGGCGATATGCAAACCGGCGCCCTCAAGTGCATCACGGATTTTGGTTCATCTTTGAAATCACCAACCCGGATCGAGCCTTGATAACCCAATGCGGCGATGGCGGCCAGCAGTTGGTTGTGGCTCACGGCGGTGTCTGCCATGACTTGCGCGCGGCTTTCTGGATAGGACACCACAGCGGCATTCACGCCGGGAATCTTTTCAAAGCATCTTTGACATGGGTGGCGCAGGATGTGCAGGTCATGCCATTCACGGTGATTTCGGTCATTTTTTACTCCATTGAATTTCGGGTGCAGCAGGCATCGGCTTGGCGTTTTCGTTGGATGGCGTAGATGGTCAAGCCGATGAAAATCGCCAGCGCAGGCAGCAGCACATAGTCCAGATAGCCGGTCAGCGCGGACAAGCCGACCACACCGAGCAAAATGACCAGAACAGGGTGAAGCAACACAGCGCCACGAGGGTTGTGCCAATGATGCTGACCCGCAGCAGTGTCTTCGGGTCTTTCATGATCAGTTCTTGACTGATGATGGGTAGCCCGCATCCTCGGTAGCCTTGGTCAGTTTCTGCACGCTGGTCTTGGCATCATCGAAGGTGACCACCGCTTCGCGCGTCTCGAAGGTCACGTCAACTTTACTGACGCCATCGACGGAAATCGCCTTCTTGACAGTGATCGGACAGGCCGAGCAGGTCATGCCCGGTACGGACAGCGTAACGGTCTGGGTGGCGGCCCACACGGGGGCAACAACGGCAGCGAGGGCAAGGGCGGGCAGCTTTTTCATGGTGAACTCCTGTGATCAATAGAAAAATGGCACGACGTAGGAAATCCGAGCGCGACCAAAACCAGCACGGCCACGCCCCAGAAAATGAGCTTGTAAGTAGCTCGCACGGGGAATCGCGCAAACCTCACCCGGTTTGCAGGCGGCTGACGGCCGGTAGATGCGCCGCCAGGCGAAGAACAACGCCACCAGCGCCACGCCGATAAAGATGGGGCGATAGGGTTCCAACACCGTCAAGTTGCCGATCCAAGCGCCGCTGAACCCCAAGGCGATCAGAACCAGCGGCCCGAGGCAGCAAGCCGAGGCGAGGATGGCGGCCAGCCCGCCAGTGAAGAGCGCGCCGCGCCCGTTTTGAGGTTCAGACATACGTTTGTCCTTTCGAATCTGAATTGGATAGCTTAAGCTTACTTCCGTAGTTATGTACGGAGTCAAGCGATATGGAAAACAATTTGGAGAACCTGACCATTGGCGTTTTCGCCAGGACGGCCGGGGTCAATGTGGAGACCATCCGGTTCTATCAGCGCAAGGGCTTGCTCCCGGAACCGGACAAGCCTTACGGCAGCATTCGCCGCTATGGCGAGACGGATGTAACGCGGGTGCGCTTCGTGAAATCAGCCCAGCGGTTGGGCTTCAGCCTGGATGAGATCGCCGAGCTGCTGCGGCTGGAGGATGGCACCCATTGCGAGGAAGCCAGCAGCCTGGCCGAGCACAAGCTCAAGGACGTGCGCGAGAGGATGGCTGACCTGGCGCGCATGGAGGCCGTGCTGTCTGATTTGGTGTGCGCCTGCCATGCGCGGAAGGGGAACGTTTCCTGCCCGCTGATTGCGTCACTGCAAGGGAAGAAAGAACCGCGCAGTGCGGACGCGGTGTAGCCCGAGGGAACTACGCCTTAGCGTGCTTTATTTTCCGTTTTCTGAGGCGACTCCAACGTCAGAAAAGACCGTGCGGTCGACTTTTGATATTTCGTGCTGTCGCCTTCTGAAAGTGACAAGCAAGTCAGTGCTGGGTCAGTGTCGGATAGCCCTGGATGAATACGCGGTCGGTCTTGGCCGCCGGCACATGGCAGCCCATGCAGTCGGCTGCGTAGCTGACGGCGACATTCTTGGCGGGGGCGTCGGCCTTGAACAGCGCCCAGCCCCAGCCGTCGCCCCACAAGGGGTTGCTGGCGAAACGGCCTTTGGCGTCCTTGACCATCACGAACCACACGGCCGCATCGGAACCCCAGACCACAGGGTCGCCGGTGGTCATGGCGCTGGTTTCGAGCTTGCGGATCTCTTTCACCAGCGTGGCGCCGTCCGGGAACTTGCCGGTCTTGCGGTAGTGCTCGGCCGAGGCCTTTTCGGTGTACACATCGTGCAGGCCGCGAGAGGCGGATTTTTCGTCCAACACCGCATATGAGCCCAGGTGGACGAAGTTTGTGCGGAAGTCTGTGGGGCGGCTGATGCCGCCCTGGCTGTCCACATAGGGCGAAAAGTCGCCGGCCGTGACGGCCAGTGGCAGGACGAGGGCGCTGGCGAGCAGAGCGCCGGTGAGTGCGATTTTCGTTGTGTTCTCCTTATATGCCTATGGAGATCAGACGGCGACCACGGGGAAATCCACCGTGGTGTCGGCGATGTGGTTGGTGTAGTTGGTGAGCGTGTTCAGCGCGATGTTGGCGATCACTTCCAGTATCAGGCCGTCGTCGAGCCCCGCGCGGCGGTAGTTGGCCATGGCGTCGGCCGACACCACGCCGCGTTGCTCGACCAGCGCGCGGGCAAAGCCGGCAATTGCATCGTCAAGTGCGTTGGCCGCCTGGCCGGTGCGGGCCGCGGCGATGGCCTCTGCCGACAGTCCGGCACCTTTGCCGATCAGGGTGTGTGCGCTCAGGCAGTACTGGCAGCGATTGGCTTGACCGGCAGCCAGCGCAACGATCTCGCGCTGGGTGGCACTCAGGCGGCCGGTGCCCAGCGTTTCGGACAGGCCGAGGTAGCCGTTGAGCGCTGCCGGCGCGTGGGCCAGCGTGGCGAGCAGGTTCGGCACCACGCCGAGCTTGGCTTTGACGGCCTTGAGTGTGGCAGCGGTAGCGGCGTCAGCGGTGTCGATGGTCAGGGGGGCGATTTGGGTCATGTCTATCTCCGTAGTGGGTGAGGTGCAAGAGCACGTGGGCATGATCGCCCTTTGTTTGGTACGATATGGCACGTAAAGTATCAAATACGTAACCTATCGTCTTATATGGAGAGTGGAATGGCGGATCGACTGGCCGGCTTGCTCCGGCACTACTCGCTTTCGGCGCGCGTTTTTCACAGCGGCGCCTTCTGTGGGCAGCATCATTACGCGGCGCCGCATGGCTATATCCATCTGGTGCGGCGCGGCCCGATTACGGCGCGTTCGCCCGTGCATGAAGATCTGCTGGTTACCGAGCCGAGCCTGCTGTTTTATCCGCGCGTGGCGTCGCATCGTTTTGTCGCCGCCCCCGGCGATACCGCTGAGCTGTTGTGTGCGGAGGTCGATCTGGGCGCTTCGACGGGCAATCCGTTGGCCATGGCCTTGCCGTCGATGCTGCTGATTCCGCTGGCGGACTTGCCCGGCCTCGGGCCGACGCTAGAGCTGCTGTCTGCCGAAGCCGAGCGCGACCAGTGCGGTCGGCAGGCCGCCATCGACCGCTTGTGCGAGTTGCTACTGATCCAGTTGCTGCGTTATCTGATGGATGGGCGGCTTGGCGCCACCGGACTGCTGGCGGGACTGGCCGACCCGAAACTCGCGCGCGCCATAACCGCCATGCACGATGCGCCGCAGACCGCGTGGTCGCTCGAGGCGCTGGCGGCGCAGGCGGGCATGTCACGCGCGCGCTTCGCCGCCGCGTTCAAAGACGCGGTGGGCGTCACGCCGGGCGACTATCTGGCCGACTGGCGGATGAACGTCAGTTGCACCCTGCTCAAGCAGGGGCGTCCGGTGGCGGTGGTGGCCGACCGCGTCGGCTACGGCAGCCCGAACGCGTTGGCGCGCGCCTTCCGCGTGCGCATGGGCTGCGCCCCGCGCGACTGGCTGGCGCAGCAGCGCGGTGACGCGTCGCTCAGCGGTTCGTGAGTTTGAGGTCGATTCGCCGGTTCTTGGCGTAGGCGGCGTCGGTGTTGCGCTCGTCGAGCGGGTGAAATTCACAGGCGCGGCACGGGAATCAAGGCATTGCGATTCTCGAAAATAGTTCTTGAAATTCTATTCTTGATTGCATATCATCTCAACGAGTTTCGATAAGAAAGGATGCGCATGCGACCGTCTGTTGTGCTTGACATGAAGCGAAGCGCAGTGCGTGAAGCGGTAGGCCGCTTTCGCGCCGCGAACCCGCGCGTCTTCGGCTCGGTGCTGCATGGCACCGACCGGGATGGCAGCGACCTCGACCTGTTGGTCGATGCGCTGCCCGGTGCCACGTTGTTGGACTTGGGCGATTTGGAAGAAGAACTGAAATCGCTGCTCGGCGTTGACGTCGATCTGCTGACTCCCGGCGACCTGCCGCCGAAGTTCCGGGCCAAGGTGCTCGCGGAGGCGCAACCGATATGAGCGAGAACCGCCTGCCCGATTACCTCGACCACATTCAGCAGGCCGCAACCGATGCGCGCAGCTTCGTGGAAGGGATGGCCAAGGACGACTTCTTGGCCGACAAGCGCACCCAGCAGGCCGTCATCATGAGCCTGATCGTCATCGGCGAGGCGGCCACAAAGGTGATGGATGGCTACGTCGAGTTCACCCAGGCGCATGCCGACGTGCCGTGGCGCAGCATGCGCAATATGCGTAATCGCATGGCTCACGGCTATTTCGACATCAACCTCGATGTGGTGTGGGAGACGGTACAGGAATGGCTGCCGGCGTTGCTCCAGCAATTGCCCGCCGTGCGTCAGGATGCCGACGATGAAGACCGTAACGACAAAGGCATGGAGCCATGACCAATCAAGCCGCCGATGTTCGGCCCCTCTGGCGTGTTCGATCCCGCGACCTATGAGCCGCGCTCGGGCAAGACCTTCTGGATGGCCGCAACGGACGTGAGTTCGCTGGTGGGCAAGGAGGCAGCAGCCGACACGCTCATCGGCAACTGCACGACCGCACGACCAGCCTCCCGTTCAAATTCGAGTTAGAACTCATATCCAGCCTGTCTGGGGGCACTGTGAAAGAGGGATCTCCGATGACTGTTGAATCGAGAATATTTTCTGTAGCCGAGTATGTTCAGCCGTCCGAAGGCGAGCCTATTCGTTCCG
>NZ_CP091716.1:6357500-6440000 GCF_022009635.1 Variovorax paradoxus | reverse complement strand
GTGAAAGACCTGACATATTCCTTGAGATGATTTTGTGCTTCGCAAGAAGCGTCAAAGTTATAGGGTCAAGTGAATAAGAGCACGTGGTGGATGCCTTGGCAATGATAGGCGACGAAGGACGTGATAGCCTGCGATAAGCTTCGGGGAGCTGGCAAATTAGCTTTGATCCGGAGATTTCCGAATGGGAAACCCACCGAAAGGTATCGCATGATGAATACATAGTCATGCGAGGCGAACCGGGTGAACTGAAACATCTCAGTAGCTCGAGGAAAAGACATCAACCGAGATTCCGAAAGTAGTGGCGAGCGAAATCGGAGAAGCCTGTTAGTGATAGCACAAGACATAACGGAACAGCTTGGAAAGGCTGGCCATAGCGGGTGATAGCCCCGTACGTGAAATGACCTGTGTGGTACTGAGCTAACGACAAGTAGGGCGGGACACGAGAAATCCTGTCTGAATATGGGGGGACCATCCTCCAAGGCTAAATACTCATCATTGACCGATAGTGAACTAGTACCGTGAGGGAAAGGCGAAAAGAACCCCGGGAGGGGAGTGAAATAGATCCTGAAACCGCGTGCTTACAAAAAGTAGGAGCCCGCAAGGGTGACTGCGTACCTTTTGTATAATGGGTCAGCGACTTACATTCAGTGGCAAGGTTAACCGAATAGGAAGCCGTAGAGAAATCGAGTCCGAATAGGGCGATCAGTCGCTGGGTGTAGACCCGAAACCAAGTGATCTATCCATGGCCAGGATGAAGGTGCCGTAACAGGTACTGGAGGTCCGAACCGACTAGTGTTGCAAAACTAGCGGATGAGCTGTGGATAGGGGTGAAAGGCTAAACAAACTTGGAAATAGCTGGTTCTCTCCGAAAACTATTTAGGTAGTGCCTCAAGTATTACCATCGGGGGTAGAGCACTGTTTTGGCTAGGGGGTCATGGCGACTTACCAAACCAAGGCAAACTCCGAATACCGATGAGTACAGCTTGGGAGACAGAGCACCGGGTGCTAACGTCCGGACTCAAGAGGAAACAACCCAGACCGCCAGCTAAGGTCCCTAAAATTGGCTAAGTGGGAAACGAAGTGGGAAGGCTAAAACAGTCAGGATGTTGGCTTAGAAGCAGCCATCATTTAAAGAAAGCGTAATAGCTCACTGATCGAGTCGTCCTGCGCGGAAGATGTAACGGGGCTAAGCCAGTTACCGAAGCTGCGGATTTGCAATTTATTGCAAGTGGTAGGAGAGCGTTCTGTAAGCCTGTGAAGGTGCGTTGTAAAGCGTGCTGGAGGTATCAGAAGTGCGAATGCTGACATGAGTAGCGTTAAAGGGGGTGAAAAGCCCCCTCGCCGTAAGCGCAAGGTTTTCTACGCAACGTTCATCGGCGTAGAGTGAGTCGGCCCCTAAGGCGAGGCAGAGATGCGTAGCTGATGGGAAACAGGTCAATATTCCTGTACCGATTGTTAGTGCGATGTGGGGACGGATCTTAATAGGTCATCCGGGTGTTGGATATCCCGGTTTAGATGGAAGTAGGCGTGCATTAGGCAAATCCGGTGCACATATACCGAGGCCATCGATCGAGCCAGCTTGCTGGTGAAGTGATTGAACGAGGTTCCAGGAAAAGCCACTAAGCTTCAGCTAACAACGACCGTACCGCAAACCGACACTGGTGCGCGAGATGAGTATTCTAAGGCGCTTGAGAGAACTCAGGAGAAGGAACTCGGCAAATTGACACCGTAACTTCGGAAGAAGGTGTGCCCTATTAGTGTGAAGTGAACAACGGAGCATGAATGGGTTGCAAAAAATCGGTGGCTGCGACTGTTTATTAAAAACACAGCACTCTGCAAACACGAAAGTGGACGTATAGGGTGTGACGCCTGCCCGGTGCTGGAAGATTAAATGATGGGGTGCAAGCTCTTGATTGAAGTCCCAGTAAACGGCGGCCGTAACTATAACGGTCCTAAGGTAGCGAAATTCCTTGTCGGGTAAGTTCCGACCTGCACGAATGGCGTAACGATGGCCACACTGTCTCCTCCTGAGACTCAGCGAAGTTGAAATGTTTGTGATGATGCAATCTCCCCGCGGAAAGACGGAAAGACCCCATGAACCTTTACTGTAGCTTTGTATTGGACTTTGAACAGATCTGTGTAGGATAGGTGGGAGGCTTTGAAGCAGGGTCGCTAGATCTTGTGGAGCCAACGTTGAAATACCACCCTGGTGTGTTTGAGGTTCTAACCTAGGTCCATTATCTGGATCGGGGACAGTGCATGGTAGGCAGTTTGACTGGGGCGGTCTCCTCCCAAAGCGTAACGGAGGAGTTCGAAGGTACGCTAGTTACGGTCGGACATCGTGACGATAGTGCAATGGCATAAGCGTGCTTAACTGCGAGACTGACAAGTCGAGCAGATGCGAAAGCAGGACATAGTGATCCGGTGGTTCTGTATGGAAGGGCCATCGCTCAACGGATAAAAGGTACTCTGGGGATAACAGGCTGATACCGCCCAAGAGTTCATATCGACGGCGGTGTTTGGCACCTCGATGTCGGCTCATCTCATCCTGGGGCTGTAGCCGGTCCCAAGGGTATGGCTGTTCGCCATTTAAAGAGGTACGTGAGCTGGGTTTAAAACGTCGTGAGACAGTTTGGTCCCTATCTTCCGTGGGCGCTGCAGATTTGAGGAAGCCTGCTCCTAGTACGAGAGGACCGGAGTGGACACACCTCTGGTGTATCGGTTGTCACGCCAGTGGCATTGCCGAGTAGCTAAGTGTGGAAGAGATAACCGCTGAAAGCATCTAAGCGGGAAACTCGTTTCAAGATGAGATCTGCCGGGGCCTTGAGCCCCCTGAAGAGTCGTTCAAGACCAGGACGTTGATAGGTCAGGTGTGGAAGCGCAGTAATGCGTTAAGCTAACTGATACTAATTGCTCGTGCGGCTTGACCCTATAACTTTGATCAAAATACTGATCAAGGTGTTATGCCAAGTTGACGCATTCAAAACAATTCGCCAAAAGTTGATTCCAAACTCTATGAATTCGTTTGGTTGATCATGTGATCAGCCAAGCAACCCTTTATGCCTGATGACCATAGCGAGTTGGTCCCACTCCTTCCCATCCCGAACAGGACAGTGAAACGACTCAGCGCCGATGATAGTGCGGGTTCCCGTGTGAAAGTAGGTCATCGTCAGGCTCTTACAGCCCAGAAAACCCCAGTCAGATACAACTGACTGGGGTTTTTTGCTTTTGGATGGTGGGAAAAACGACTTCTAGAGATTACGAACTGCAATCTCGTCTTTCTCAGCCGCGCCCGCAGCGACTAATTCCCGCAAGATATCGTCAGTGAGTTGATTCAACTCAATTCTCTCAAAAAATCGAGCGCGAATCATGGCCAGGTACGGCGTGCCACTCAGCCACGAGTGCCAATCTTCAAGAGAAACAGCCTGCATTTCCAGCAGTTTGAACTTCATCAACACCTTGATCGCATGCCGAGCGTGCTTGACCGGGTCACGCTGCAATCCATCAAGACGCTTGCGCGCAACCGAAAGGGCTTTGCCAACGTCATCGAAGACGGCGCCATGCCCGGGAACCACCCGCAACGGGGCGAGCGATTCGATCAGATCGAGCGTCGCAGCCATGTCTCCGAATGAAGGCTCACCAGCCAGTTCAGGAAAGGCAATGCCAAACCCGTGCTCCCACAGCGCGTCCGCAGAAATCAGAGTTCGCGACAGCGCATCGAACAAGATGATCGAATGCGGATCGTGCCCAGGTGCTGCGTGCACCTGCCACGGCCTGTCTCCCAACACGCACTCGGTGCCGGGCAGCAGCAGTCCGGTGAATCCGAACCGAGGGCAGCTCTGCCCTGTCGCCAGAAAGCTCAGACCATCTTCGTCCCAGCGTTCCACCAGCGCCGCCTCACCTGGCGGTATTTCAGTGCGAACCGACGGATAGCGCTCCTGCAGCGCCGCATTGCCTCCACAGTGATCGCTGTGCAGATGCGTATTCAAGATGCGATCAAGCCCCCGGCCTCCAAGCACCGACTCGACCAGGGCCACAGTCTGCTCCGCATGCGCGGCGTACCCGGTATCAACGATCGCCGTCTCGGTGCCGCCGAGAAAGAGGATGTTGTTGGAGGACAGCCACCCGCGCTCAAGCACCACCACATTCGCCGGCAGACCAGCGCTTGCCGACGAATGGCTCATTCAGGCGCTCGCACTGGTGCGAAGCTCCCGTCGAAGGATCTTGCCCACGTTCGTCTTGGGTAATGATTCCCGAAATTCGATGTGCTTCGGCCGCTTGTAGCCCGTGAGCTGCGAGTGGCAATACTGAAGCACCGCATCCTCCGTCAGCGCAGGATCCCTGCGGACCACGAACACCTTGATTGCTTCCCCCTGCTTCTCGTCAGGCACGCCGACAGCCGCGCATTCCACGACTCCAGGGCAGAGCGAAATCACGTTCTCGAGCTCGTTCGGAAACACGTTGAAGCCGCTCACAAGAATCATGTCCTTCTTGCGGTCGACGATCCGGCTGTAGCCATCTTCCTGCATCACGGCAATATCACCGGTCCGCATGAAGCCATCTGCTGTGAACGCCGCCGCAGTCTCTGCAGGCTGGTTGTAGTAGCCAACCATCACGTTGGGTCCCCTGATGCAGAGCTCACCTGACTCACCCACAGGGAGCGAATTCCCCTCATCGTCCTTGATCGCGATCTCGATGCTAGGCAGCGGCAGGCCGATGGTCCCGGTGAACTCGGTGTTCGACACCGGGTTGTTGGTCCCGATCGCGCAGGTCTCGCTCATTCCCCAGCCTTCGATCATCGGGCAGCCGGTGGTCTCGAACCACTTGCGCGCGGTTCCTTCCGACGCCGCCATGCCCCCCGCCTGCGAGACGAACAGCGTCGAGAAATCGAGGCTCTTGAACTCCGGATGCATGAGCAGCGCATTGAACAGCGTGTTCACCGCGGGCAGCATGTGGAAGGGCCGCTTCTTAAGCACCGCGATGAACTTGTTGAAGTCGCGCGGATTCGGAATCAGCGTCATGTGCGAGCCTTGACGGATCGCCAGCAGGCACAGCGTCAGCGCGAAGATGTGATACAGCGGTAGCGCCGCGATGCTGTTGACCTTCGACAGATCGCCCGCGCGCGTCAATGCCGGCGTGAACCAAGCCTCGGCCTGCAGCGTGGCGGCCACTATGTTGCGATGCGTCAGCACCGCGCCTTTCGACAGCCCCGTCGTGCCCCCCGTGTACTGCAGGAACGCAATCGAATCGAGCGTGCTCTGGTCGGGACCAAGAGGACGGCCACGTCCTTCGGTGATCGCTTGCGTGAACGGCGTGACCGAGCGCCCGTCGCTCAAAGGCAGCTTGTACGGCGGCACGATCTTCGCCAGGTGCCGCACCGCGATCGTGATCCAGGCGCCGTACAACCCGCCCAGCAGATCGCCCATCGACGTCATGACCACGTGCTTCACGGGCGTGCGCTCGATCACCTTCTCGAGCGTTGACGCGAAGTTCTCCAGGATGACGATCGCCGTCGCGCCGGAGTCCTTCAGCTGGTGCTCCAGCTCCCGCGCCGTGTACAGCGGATTGACGTTCACGCATGTATAGCCGGCGCGCAGCACGCCGCACATCGTGACCGCGAACTGCGGAATGTTGGGCAGCATGATCGCCACGCGTGCACCCGGCTCGAGCCCGCGCGACTGCAGCCAGGCGCCGAGCGCCTTCGACAGCGTGTCGAGTTCGCCGAAGGACATCCATCGCTCCATGCAGACCGAGAAGGGCCGGTCGGCATAGCGGCCGAAGGCTTCCTCGAACATATGGGGCAAAGACCGGTACTGCTCGGGATGAATCTCGTGCGGTACGCCGGCAGGATAGTTTTGTCGCGCGGATGTCTGCATGCAAGCTCCTTTGGCGCGGATTGTGGGAGGCAGTGCGCCTCAGCCGCCAGCGGGCTTGTCCTAGGGCGCGGCCTCGCGCTGTCGCGCGCGCGATAGCGGCGCGGCGACCGAAGGGCTCAGGCCTTGCCCGACTCGCCCGGCAGCAGCACGCCTGCTTCGATGTCGGGAGCGACCTCGAGCGATTCGTAGAGGGGCGTGAAGTCCGGCGCCGTGAGGTCGAAGAGCTGCGCGAAGCTGTCGATCACGAAGTAGTTGGCCTGGTAGGTGTCGATCTTGTAGCGCGTGCGCATGGCGCGCAGCAGGTCGATCGGCAGCCGGCGCGGCTCGTCGCTCAGCACCGCGTGCTTCAACTCGCCCACGGAGCTCAGGATGCCCGCGCCATACGCGCGCAGGCCGTCCGGCTGGCGGATCAGCCCGAACTCCACCGTGTACCAGTAGAGCCGCGCGAGCTTCTCGCCAGCGCCCAGTTCGTGCGCCTTGATGCCGCCTGCGCCATAGCGCTGCACGTAGTCGGCGAAGGTCGGGTCGAACAGCATCGGCACATGGCCGAACAGGTCATGGAACACGTCGGGCTCCACGATGTAGTCGAACTCCTCCGGCTTGCGGATCCAGTCCGTCACCGGAAACTTGCGGTTCGCGAGCAGCGTGAAGAACGGCAGCTCGGGAATCAGCCCCGGCACCGCCACGATCTCCCAGCCCGTGGCGCGATGCAGCCGCTCGTTGAGTTCGTCGAAACGCGGGATGCGGTCCTTCACCCCGAGCGAGGGCAGCGCCTTGATGAAAGCATCGCAGGCCAGCCCCGGCAGTTGCGCGGCCTGCCGCTCGTAGAGCCGCTTGTAGGTGTCATGGTCGGCCGGCGTGTAGCTGGCCCAATCCTGCGGGCAGGTGTAGTCGGCCAGCACGGCGCCGCCGCGCGAGTAGTCGCCGCGCGGCGGACGGTCCGAAGCGCCATACACGGCGGGGGTGACAACTGCGGCGGCGGCGGGGGAGTCCATGAAAAAGCGATCTCGGGAAAGAAGGGTTACTTGAGCCAGCGGTCCATCGTGCGCTGGAAGTCGCCGCCGGCCTGCTGCAGATGCAGCCACTGGTCGACGTACGACTTGAAGGCCACGTCGTCGCGCGGCAGCATCCAGGCCATTTCGCCGTATTGCAGCGGCTTGTCGGGGTTGACTGCGCACAGTCCCGGCTTGAGCTTCTGCTGCGTGATGGCCTCGGCCGCCTCGGTCACGAACACGTCGGCGCGGTTGGCAAGGATCTCGTCGAAGATCGTCACGTTCTCGCCGTGCAGCGTGAGCCTGGCCTGCTTGAAATTGGCCCGGGCGAAGCGTTCGTTGCTGCCGCCCGGATTGAAGATGACGCGCACCGACGGCTTGTCGATGTCCGCCACGCTCTGGTACTTGGCCACGTCGGCACAGCGCGCGATGGGCGTCTTGCCGTTGACCATGTAGGGCGCGCTGAAGAAGGCGCGCTTTTGCCGGTCGGTGGTGACCGACACGCCACCCACCGCGATGTCGCACTTGCCTGCGGCAAGGTCGGGCAGCAGGTTCGCCCAGGTCGTCTTGATCCACTCGGGCTTGGCCCCGAGGCTGGCGCTGAAGCCGGTCATCAGGTCGACGTCGATGCCCTCGAAGGACGCGTCGGCCTTCTGGAAGCTGAAAGGCTTGTAGTCGCCCGGCGTGCAGATGCGCAGCACCGCGGCCTTCTGCACCGTGTCCAGGTGCGAGCCCGCCACCGGCGTTGCCGCCGGCGGCATGGCGCAGCCCGAAAGAACGGCGGCAGCCGCCGCGATGAAGGTCAGGCCGATCGAAGACGTGCTGCGCATGCCGGGCTCCTGGAGCAGTGAAGAAGCCCTTATTTTGCGGCGCTCAACACGCCACGGCGCATCTGGTCGAGCTCGATGCTCTCGAACAGCGCCTTGAAGTTGCCGTTGCCGAAGCCGTCGTCGCCCTTGCGCTGGATGAACTCGAAGAAGATCGGGCCGAGCTGGTTCTCGCTGAAGATCTGCAGCAGCAGGGCGTCCTTCTTGCCGTCGATCAGGATCTTGCGCTTGTGCAGTTCGGCCACGCTTTCGCCGTGCTCCGGAATGCGCTTGTCCACCAGTTCGTAGTACGTGTCGATGGTGTCCAGCAGCGTCACGCCCTTGGCGCGCAGCGCGTCGACCGTCTTGTACAGGTCGTCCGAGCCCATGGCGATGTGCTGGATGCCTTCGCCCTTGTACATGTCCAGGTACTCCTGGATCTGGCCGGCCTGTTCCTTGCCTTCTTCGTTGATCGGGATGCGGATCTTGCCGCAGGGGCTGGTCATGGCCTTGCTCTTCACGCCCGTGACCTGGCCTTCGATGTCGAAGTACTTGATCTCGCGGAAGTTGAAGAGCTTCTCGTAGAAGCCGGCCCAGACGTTCATGCGGCCGCGGTACACGTTGTGCGTCAGGTGGTCGATGTAGGTCAGGCCGTTGCCGAACGGCGAGAGCGCCTGCTCGGGTGCAACGCCGGGCAGCGCCTCGAAGTCGACGTCATAGAAGCCGATGTTGCCGATGTCGCCGGGCTTCGCGCCGTTCTTGCCGGGCCAGCGGTCCACCAGATAGATCAGGCTGTCGCCGATGCCCTTGATGGCGGGGATGTTCAGTTCGCCAGGGCCGGCCTTGTCGGCAAAGCCCCAGGCGCCGAGTGCCGTGGCGCGTTCGTAGGCTTGCTTGGCGTCCTGCACGCGGAAGGCGATGGCGCACACGCTCGGGCCGTGCTCGCGCGCGAACTTCTGCGCGAAGGAATCGGGCTCGGCATTCAGGATGAAGTTGATGGTGCCCTGGCGATACAGCAGCACGTTCTTGTGGCGGTGCTTGGCCACGGCCTGGAAGCCCATGCGCTCGAACACCTTGCCCATGGCGACCGGATCGGGTGCCGCGTACTCGATGAATTCGAAGCCGTCGGTGCCCATGGGGTTCTCCCAGGGTGTGAAGGCGGGTGCGTCGGCTTGGCTCATGCGTGGTCTCCGAAAAGGGTGGGGAATTCAATGAAAAGGCTCGAAATCGGCCAGTCATGCAATGTAGGGTGGATGGCTCTCAGGTTTTCTGCGTTTCCGGGCGCTTGCAGTGGCTCTTGCGCAGTAAAACTGCAAGAATGCAGAAATGGAAGCACTGGACAAGATTGATAGGCTCATTCTGCGCACGCTGCAAGCAGACGGGCGCGCAACTTACGATCAGCTCGCCGAGCAGGTGAGCCTGTCGCCCAGCGCCGTGCTGCGGCGGGTCAAGCGGCTGGAAGAAAGCCGGGTCATCGACCGTTATGTCGCCCTGGTCCAGCCCGAAGCCATCGGCCTGGGGCTGACCGCCTATCTCAATGTGCGGCTCGAAAAGCACACCGAGACCCACAAGCGCAACCCCATGGACCTGTTCCGCGCCAGCGTGCAGACTTGGCCCGAGGTGGTCGAGTGCGCAGCGCTCACCGGCGACATGGACTACCTGCTGCGCGTGGTCGTGGCCGACATGGCCCACTACAGCCGTTTCATCATGGACACACTGCTCAAGCACCCCAGCGTCGAAGACTGCAAGACCAGCTTCGTGCTGGACCGCGTCAAGGCCACGACGGCCGTGCCCGTCTAGCCACAGCGGGTTGCGCGAGCGCCACGCGTCCGGGCATTGGTTCACGAAGGTGTCCCGCAATTGACCCTGGCGGCTTGAAGATTAAGGGAAAACCCTTACATTTGAGCCATGCTCACCGCCAAGACCCTTCTCAAAGCGTCTCTCGGCCTTGGCTCTTTCCTGAAAGCGCCGATGGTTGAGGCGCAACCACGCGCTACCAGCGCGCCTCAACCCGTCATGGTGCCGATCCGCTCGATCGGTCCCCGTGAACGCGAGCGCATCGCGCGCCACCTGCTCGAACTCACCCCGCACGACCGCTACCTGCGCTTCGGCTACGCGGCGGCCGACGAGCAGGTCCAGCGCTACGTCGACAGCCTCGACTTCGAGCGCGACGAACTCTTCGGCATCTACAACCGCCGCCTCGACCTGATCGCGATGGCGCACCTGGCCTTCGCTCCCGGCGACCAGCACAGCGACTGCGCCGAATTCGGCGTGTCCGTCTCGGCGCACGCCCGCGGCCGGGGCTACGGCGCCCGCCTGTTCGAGCGTGCCGTGGTCGTGGCCCGCAACGAAGGCGTAGGCATGCTCTTCATCCATGCGCTGAGCGAAAACGCCGCCATGCTGAAAATCGCCCGCAACGCCGGCGCCACGGTGGTGCGCAGCGGCTCCGAGGCCGAAGCCCACCTGGAACTGCCCAGCGCCACCTTCGACAGCCGCATGAGCGAAATCGCGCTTGAGCACTACGCCGCCGTCGACTTTGCCCTCAAGAGCCGCGCCAAGCAGTTCTGGGCCTTCCTGGCCAGCCTGCAGGAAATGCGCAGCGGCATGCGCGAAGCCCGCAAGAAATCCGCCCCATAAGTCTGGCCCCCCGGCTTTTCACTCCGCTGCGCTGCGTGTAATTCGCCACCCCCCGAGGGGGAGGCGCGGCTCGCCTTGGGGCGGCCCGGCGGCGGCCGCCTCCGTTCTTACCCTTGACCGAGTCGTACGGTGGAGCGTGTCACACGCAATCCGGTATCCTTGTCCTTCCTCAACTCCGCCCTGCCGCAGTGGCTGAACCTCACCCTGAACGCGCTCCCGTCGAACGGGAAGACAAGCGCGGCTTTCTCCAGAAGCTCGCCGAATTCATCCATCCCGGTCCCGACTCGCGCGACGAGCTGATCGAAACCCTGGCGGACGCCGAGGACAACGAGGTGATCGGCGCCGAGTCGCGCGTGATGCTCGAAGGCGTGCTGCGCATGGCCGACATGACGGCCGGCGACGTGATGGTCGCGGCGCCGCGCATGGACGTCATCAACATCGACGCCCCGTTCGACGCGCTGCTGCATCTCATCATCGACACCGCGCACTCGCGCTTTCCGGTGTACGAGGGCGAAAAAGAAAACATCATCGGCATCCTGCTCGCGAAGGACCTGCTCAAGCTGCAGCGCGCGCCGGGCCTGAACATCCGCGCCCTGCTGCGGCCGGCCACCTTCGTGCCAGAGAGCAAGGGCCTGAACGACCTGCTGCGCGAATTCCGCGGCAACCGCAATCACCTGGCCATCGTCATCGACGAGTTCGGCCGCGTGGCGGGCCTCATCACCATCGAGGACGTGCTCGAGCAGATCGTCGGCGAAATCGAAGACGAATTCGACATCGCCGAAGACGAGGGCGACATCTTCGGCCTGGCCGACCACACCTACCGCGTCTCCGGCGACACGCCCATCGAGCGCGTGGCCGAGGCCTTCGGCATCGTGTTCGACGAAGAGCAGCTCAGCGAAGACTTCGACACCATCGGCGGCCTGATCGCGCACGAGATGGGCCACGTGCCCAAGCGCGGCGAGCACCATGCGATGGGCGGCTTCGACTTCGTGGTGCTGCACACCAAGGGCGGCGCGGTGCGCTGGTTCAAGGTGTCCCCGGCCCGCGGCGGCGACGCGGCCGACTGATGGCGCGCGCGCCGGCTTCCCCGTTCGCCAACCTGTTCCGCCTGCTCGGCTTCGGTGCGGCCGGCCTCGCGCAGGCGCTGTCGATGGCTTCGCCCGTCGGCGGCAAGCCGCTGTGGTGGCTGCAACTGCTGTCGCTCGGCGCGCAGGTCTGGCTGCTCGACGGCCTGCGCGCGCAGGGCGCCGGCTGGCGCCGCGCCGGCTTGCACGGCTGGCTGTTTTCCACCGCCTGGCTTACCGGCAGCTTCTGGTGGCTCTTCATCTCGATGCACACCTACGGCGGCCTGCCCGCGCCGCTGGCGGCCATTGCCGTGCTGGCGCTGGCGGCCGCGCTGGGGCTCTATTACGCCGTCGCCGCCGCATGGTTCGTGGTGTGCGCCCCTAAAGGGCGGGTGACGGGCGCGCTGGTCTTCGCGGCACTCTGGACGCTCGCCGAACTCGTGCGCGGCAGTTGGTTCACCGGCTTTCCGTGGGGTGCCGGCGGCTATGCGCATGTCGAAGGGCCGCTCGCGGCGCTCGCGCCGTGGGTGGGCGTCTACGGCATCGGCGCGGCGGCTGCGCTGGCCGTGGCGCTCGTCGCGTTGCATCGCCCGCTTCGCATGTCCGAGGCCGTGCCGGGCGTGGTGCTCCTGGCGCTGGTGTTCGCCGTGCCGAATCTCGTGCCCTCGCTTCGCGACGACGTGCGCGGCACGAAGGGCGCGACCGGCAAGCTCGACGTCGCGCTCCTGCAGGGCAACATCCCGCAAGACGAAAAATTCATTCCGGGCGGCGGCATCGAGACCGCGCTGCGTTGGTACGGCGAGCAACTGCGCGATGCCAAGGCCTCGCTCGTCGTCACCCCCGAGACCGCCTTGCCGCTGCTGCCGCAGCAACTCCCCATCGGCTACCTCGATGCGATTCAGGCGCGCTACAGCCAGGGCAACCAAGCGGCCATCGTCGGCCTGCCGATGGGCGGCCCGGGCACCTACAGCAACTCGGTGCTGGGCTTCCAGCCCGGCGCTTCTCAGGTCTACCAGTACAGCAAGCACCATCTGGTGCCCTTCGGTGAATTCATTCCGATGGGCTTTCGCTGGTTCATCCAGATGATGAACATCCCGCTCGGCGACTTCGCGCGCGGCGGGCTCGCGCAGGCGCCCTTCGTCTGGCAGGGCCAGCGCATCGCGCCGAACATCTGCTACGAAGACTTGTTCGGCGACGAGATCGGCGCGAACTTCCGCGACGAGGCCAGCGCGCCGACCATCCTGCTCAATGTGAGCAACATCGCATGGTTCGGCGACTCCGTGGCCATCGACGAGCACCTGTCGATCTCGCGCATGCGCGCGCTCGAATTCGCGCGGCCGATGGTGCGCTCCACCAACACCGGCGCCACCGTGGTGATCGACGCCGAAGGCCGCGTGACGCACGAACTGCCGCGCCTCACGCGTGGCGTTCTCGAAGCCAGCGTCGAAGGCCGGCGCGGCCTCACGCCTTACGCCCGCTGGGTCGCGCCTTTCGGGCTCTGGCCGCTGTGGATCCTCTCGATGGCCGTCGTGGCCGCGGCCCTGGTGCTGCGCGGCCGCCGTCGCAGTCGCGACTGAGCCTCAGGCGCCCCGCGCGCTCTTCACCGGCCAGTCGCGCAGCTTGCCGGGGTTCAGCAGCCCCATCGGGTCGAAGCGCTTCTTCACCTCGATGACCTCCGGCGGCAGCGGGCCGCCGGCCTTGCCGTCTTCCACGATGTTCACGTGCGGGTTGTTGATGTGCACGTTGTGTTCGCGGTGGATGCGCATGATTTCCTGCAGCCGCTCCTCGGTGCTGAAGCGCACCAACTGCAGGCCGCTGCAGGTCAAGAGGCCCGCCACGTTGCGGATGAACTCCAGGTGCATCATCACCTCGCCGTTCGCGCCCAGCAGCTTTTCCATCTCGATCACCTGCTCCACATGCCTGCCCGGCACGAAGCCGCTCTGCAGGTAGGTCAGCGTGGGGTCGATCTTCAGCGCGTGCAGCGTCGTGTGGTTCCAGGTGAACTCCATCAGCGTGCGATTGCTCTTCTGCACCTCGGCGGCCGTCTTGCGGTAGCCCACCGTGCCGCCGTGCGCTTCAGCCAGTTGCAGCAGCGCCGGCTCGCAGGATTCCGCCACCAGCGACAGCACCGTGTGGCAGCCCTTGGGCAGGTGCGCGGCCAGCTGCGCCAGATGGTCCGAGATGGGCGCGGCGAAGAACGCCACCTCGCGCTTCACGATGCCCGGCGCGTTCGCGAGCTTGTCGGCGAAGTGCAGGGCGCTCTCGAAGTCCTCGAAGGTGACCAGCGTTTCCAGCCACGGATGCGCGGGCGCCAGCGCGATTTCCAGCTCCAGCACCAGCCCGTTGGTGCCCCACAGGTGGTGCATGCGCATGGCTTCGGCGCCGCGCAGTTCGACCACCTGCGGCTCCGCCTCGATGCTCATCGCGCGGATGCCGATCACGTTGCCCGGCGCGCCCAGCGGCCCGTAGTTGATCGAGCCCACGCCGCCGAAGCCGCCGCCGAAGAGGCCGCCCAGCGTCGCGCTGCGGTAGGTGGACGGCACGCAGCGCATCTCCTGACCCGTCGGTTTGGTCTGCTTCTCGAGTTCGCCCAGGCGGATGCCGGCCTGCGCGCGCGCCACGCCGGGCCGCACCCACAGGCAGCTGTTGTAGCCCGTCATGTCGAGCACCACGCCGCCGGCCAGCGGGGTGGTCTGGCCGTAGTTGCCGGTGCCGCTGCCGCGGATGGTGATCGGCACGCCGCGGCGCGCGCAGGCGCCCACCACGGTGCGGATCTCTTCCTCGGTGCGCGGTCGCACGACCACGTCGGCGCGCTTGTCCTTGAGCTGGCGGTTGAGCACGGGGCTGAACCAGGAGAAGTCCTGCGACAGCCGCGTCACGCGGCTTTCATCGCTGATCCAGTCGAGGTCGGGCAATTCGAGCAGCAGTTGCTCGATGGCGGAAACAGGGGCGTTCATGGTCAAGTTCAATCCTGGGAAAGTTCACTCGCATGCCACGAGCCCAGCGCCACCTTGGTGAGCCAGGCCATCAGCACGAAGAGCGCGACACCGGTGAGGGAAATGAGCAGCAGCGCGGCGAACATGCGCGGAATGTTCAGCTGGAAGCCCGCCTGCAGGATCTGGTAGGCCAGCCCCGCGCCGGAGCCGCCCGTGCCCGCGACGAACTCCGCCACCACCGCGCCGATCAGCGCGAGGCCGCTGGAAATGCGCAGCCCGCCGAAGAAGTACGGCAGCGCGCTCGGAATGCGCAGCCGCACCAGCTGCTGCCAGCGCGTCGCGCGGTTGAGCTTGAAGTAGCTCTGCAGGTCGGGGTCGATGCTGCGCAGGCCCAGCGTGGTGTTGCTGATGATGGGGAACAGCGCCACCAGCGCCGCGCACACCGTCATGGCGGCCACCGGGTTCTTCACCCAGATGATGATCAGCGGCGCCACCGCCACGATGGGCGTCACCTGCAGCAGCACCGCGTACGGAAAGAGCGCGGTCTCGATGCGCTTGCTCTGCACGAACAGGAACGAGATCAGCACGCCCGCCACCGTGGCCAGCAGGAACGACAGCACCGTGATCTTCAGCGTGACCAGCAGCGCATTGCCCAGCGGCGCCCAGTCGGTCACCAGCGTCTGCATCATCAGGTAGGGCGAGGGCACGAGGTAGGCGGGCAGCTCCATCGCCACCACCATCCACTGCCACAGCGCCACCAGCACCACGCCGATCAACACCGGGTACAGCACGCGCTGCACGCGCGGCTGGCTCATCAGGGGAATGTTCTTCTTCATCGCGCGGGCTCCTCGTCGGTGCTGCTGGCGCGCAGCAGGCTGTCCTGCAGCCTTTTTGCATGGCGCGCGAATTCGGGCGTCACCATGAAATCGGCGCTGCGCGGATAGGGTTCGTCGATCTGGAACTGCTCGACTACGCGGCCCGGTCGCGCGGCCATCATCACCACGCGGCTCGACAGGAACACCGCTTCGTGGATCGAGTGCGTCACGAAGATCACCGTGAGCTTCTTCTTGCGCCACAGCTCCAGCAGGTCGGCGTCGAGCTTGTGGCGCGTGATTTCGTCGAGCGCGCCGAAGGGCTCGTCCATCAGCAGCAGGTCGGGCTGCGTGACGAGTCCGCGCGCGATCGACACGCGCATCTGCATGCCGCCCGAAAGCGCGCGCGGCAGCGCATCGGCGAACTTCTCCAGGCCCACCAGCGCGAGCGATTCCGTCACCCGCGCATCGGCCTCCTTGCGGGGCACGCCGGCCAGGTCCAGCGGCAGCCGTACATTGGTGCGCACGCTGGCCCAGGGCATGAGCGTGGGCGACTGGAACACGAAGGACATCTTCCGCGCGCTGTCATGCAACTGGCCCACCGGCTTGCGCCAGACCAGCAGCCGGCCGTCGCTGGGCTCGAGCATGCCGGCCACCATCTTCAGCAGCGTGCTCTTGCCGCAGCCCGAGGGGCCGAGCAGCGTGACGAATTCGCCCTCGGCGATCGACAGGTCCACCGGCAGCAGCGCCTGCGTGCCGTTGGGATAAGTCTTCTCCGCCGAGAGCACCTCGACGGCGGGCACCGCGGGCGCGAGTTCCGGCGGTGGTGCCAGCGTGTGGGGGTCGATGCGATTCATTCGTGAGGCCTTTCGAGAACGGCCGCGTCGCGCGGCCGCCTGGTTTCAGGGCAATGCCCAAGCGTCAGGGCAGGACCTTGGCGTCCTTGACGAACTCGGTGCTGTACGTCTTTGCGAGTTCGACCTTGGCCGGGTCGAGCAGCTTGGAAGCCACCAGGAAGTCGTAGCTCGCCTTGGCGCGCGCATCGGTCATCACGCCGATGCCGAGCTTGGCGGCGTCGCCGCCGGTGATCATCCCCATCTCCTTGAGCTTGGCGACGCTGTAGGCCAGCTGCTCGTCGGTCATGTTGGGGTTGTCTTTCTTGATCAGCGCATTGGCGGGCGCCGGATCGGCCAGGTAGCTCTTCCAGCCTTCGGCCGAGGCCTTCACGAAGGCGGCCACCTGCTTGTTGCGGTCCTTCAGCGTCTTCTCCATGCACGACACGGTGGTCGCGTAGGCCGGGAAGCCGTGGTCGCTGAACATCAGCACGGTGCTCTTCACGCCGGCCTTCTGGATGGCGAAGGGCTCCGAGGTCAGGTAGCCCTGCTGCGCGGTGTTCTTGTCGGCCACGAAGGGCTGGATGTTGAAGGTGTAGGGACGCGTCTGCTCGTCGGTGAAGCCGAACTTGGCCTTCAGCCACGGCCAGTAGCCGCGCTGCGCCTGCGCACCGATGAGCAGTGTCTTGCCCTTGAGGTCTTCGAATTTCTTCACGTCGTCGTGCGCGATCAGCACCTGCGGGTCCTTCTGGAAGAAGGCCGCCACGTTGACCACCGGCACGCCGCCTTCGCGCACCTGCATCATCTGGATGTCGCTCGAGCCCATGATGCAGTCGGCCTGGCCGGCGGCCATCATCTGCGTGATGTTGACCTGCGGGCCGCCCATCTTGATGGTCACGTCCAGGCCGTACTTCTTGTAGATGCCCTGCGCCACCGCCTGGTAGAAGCCGCCGTGCTCGGCCTGCGCGTACCAGTTGGTCATGTAGGTGAACTTGTCCTCGGCCTGCGCGGGCGCGGTGGCGAGGAAGGCGATGGCGGCGGCGCCGGCCAGGGACAGTGCGAAGGAGCGCATGGGTGGGGACCTTTCGGAGGCTGGGAAGTTTTCGGGAAAAAGAAAGCGGTGAAGGGGCCGATGCAAGAAGCAGGCTCAGGCGGCTTCGAACTGCTGCTGGATAAAGCCCTGCTGGTGCCCGCGCTCCCACGTGGCCTCCTCGCGCACGACCCAGCGCAGTGCATGCAGCTCGGTCAGCGCCTGCACCCAGCTGTCGGAGAGCGTCTCCAGGATGGCTTCGCCCTGCTCGCGCGTGGCCGTGGTCGGGTCGCCGATGACGCCGCTCGGGCCGAAGTCGCGCGCGGTCCAGGCGCAGGCCGGGCGGCCATCGGCCGACAGCAGCTTGATGGGAAAGGGCGGCGGAAAGTTGGCCACCGCGCGCTCCATGTGCACCGTCTCGGGCGCCAGCGCGAGCATCAGCGCGGTCTCGGAGTGGCCGGCGTGCATTGCCAGCTTTTTCTCCTGCTCGCTCACCTGCTTGCTGGCCGCGCTCGGCAGCCGCGACACGCCGTGCGGCACCACCACGAAGTCGCCGTGGCGCAGGCGCAGTTCGCGCGCGGCCATCTCCAGCACCTGCGGCTGGCCGCCGTGGCCGTTGGCGAACAGCAGCTTGCGAAAGCCCGCCCGGTACACCGACTCGCCGATCTCCGTCACGGTCGCGAGCAGCGTGGTGCCGGTGAGCGTCATGGTGCCGGGAAAGTGCAGGTGCTCTTCCGACTTGCCGTAGGTGATGGCCGGCAGCGCGAAGGCGCGCACCTCGGCCGGCAGCTTCTCGAGCGCCCGGCCCATCACGCCCGACGAGATGACGCTGTCGACCGAGCAGGGCAGGTGCGGACCGTGCTGCTCGATGGCGCCACAGGGCAGCACGATGACGGTGTTCTCGCGGTCAGGCAGCGCTGCGATTTCGGTCCAGCTCAGGTAGGGCAGGAAGCGGTGGGGCGGGATGTAGCCGTGGAGCATGGGAGTCCTTGTGTTCTTTACTGGGGGAAGAAAGGCGTCGCGTCGCCGTGCGTCACGCGGCCGTCGCGCAGCACCACGCGGTCGGCGGTGCGCGAAGGCCAGCCGTGGCGGTCGGCCTGCGTGAACAGCACGAGATCGGCCCTGGCGCCGACCAGCGTGGGCGTGCCGGCCACCGGCTCGCGCTGCAGCCAGTCGCCGCGGCACAGCGTTTGCGACCAGGTGTCGAAGGGCTCGTCGAGCTGCGCCACCAGCGCGGCGGTGCCCAGCGCCTCGACGGGGTCGAAGCTGCCGAGCCGGCAGAAGGGGTCTTGCACGTTGTCGCTCGCGAACAGCAGCGGAATGCCGCGCTCGCGCGCTTCCTTTACCAGCGTGATGCCGCGCTGCCGCGGCGTGCGGCCGGTGACGGCGTCCTGCAGCAGCAGGTTGGTGGCGGGCAGCGACACCACGGTGATGGGGGCGCGCGCCACCGCGTCGAGCGTGGCGAAGGCCTGTGCCTCGGGCTGGGCCGAGAGCGCGCAGATGTGGCCGCAGACCACACGGCCCTGGTAGCCGATCTCGCGCAGGATGCGCGCCGTGGTCTGCAGGCCGACCGCGGCGGCGTTGAGTTCTTCGTCCACATGCAGGTCGATGTCGAGCTCGCAGGCCTGCGCCGCCACCAGCAGGTTGCGCAGCGCGTTCTCGCTCCAGTTGGTGGAGTGCACGAAGCCGCCGAGCAGCGCATGCGGCCCGGTGGCCTTCACCTGCTTCGCGAGCCGCATCGCCTGCGCCGCGTCCTCGAACAGCGGCAGCTTGATCAGGCTGACCTGCTCCAGCTTCAGCCTGCCGGCCCATTCCTGTGCGAGTTCGGCCATCACCGGCCATGCCATCGGCAGCGACTCGGGTTCCCACCAGTCGACGTGCGTGCGCACATGCGTGGTGCCGCATTCCCAGGCCCATTGCAGGCCGCGCGAGGCGCGCTCGCGCACGTCGGCGGGCGTCCAGTGCACGCGGTCGGCCAGCATCGCGTCGATGGCGCCGAGCAGGCCGGGCCGCACCTCTTTCATGCGCGGCAGGGTGAAGGCCTTGTCCAGGTGCGTGTGGGCATCGACGAAGCCGGGCAGCGCCAGCCTGCCGGCGGCATCCCACCAGCCCTGCGAGACGGGGGCGTCGGCGGCGTGCATGGGCCGCACCGACTGCACGCGGCCGGCCTCGATCGCGAGGCGCGCCAGCACCGGCACGCCCTCGTGCAGCGGCCAGTCCGTCGGCAGCAGCCAGCGCGGCAGCCGCAGGTTGTCGATCAGCGCGGGCGCGTTCATGCGAAGCGCGCCATGGCCTGGCCCACGCGCGCCATGAAGCGCTTGAGCTGGGGCTCGGTCGCGATGTTCATGTGGTAGTGGGCGTGGTAGTCCACCCGGGCCCGCTGGCCGGTGAGCCGCTTCATGTAGCGCGTGACGATCTTGCGCGGCGGATCGCCCATGTACATCGCCATCCAGCGCGGGCGGCCGTAGGTGACCACGGCGCTGATGCGCTTGATGTGCGTGAGCATCGGCTTCACGTTGGCCGGGTCGCTGATGTCGAAGGCCACGCCCGGCATGAAGAGCCGGTCGAAGTAGCCCTTGAGCATCGCCGGCAGGCCGAAGCACCAGGTCGGAAAGCAGAACACGATGCCTTCGGCCCACTGCAGCCGCTCCACGTAGGGCGCGAGCGGCAGCCGGTTGGAGGGCACGTCGTGGTAGCCCAGCCGTTCCTCGCGCGACAGCACCGGGTTGAAGCCTTCGGCGTAGAGGTCGCAGTCGTCCACCTCGTGCCCGGCGGCGCGCAGGTTCTTCAGCACCTCCTGGTGCAAGGCGGCATGGAAGCTGGTTTCGACCGGGTGGCAGTAGACGACGAGCACGCGCATGGTGTGTTTGACCGCTTAATCAGAGCAAGTGGTCAGGTTATGCAAGCGACGTGCCAGCAGGCGCGCACCGCGGGAGCGCGGTGCCCTTCAGTTTTTGGCGAAGCGGCCGATATCCGGAGGCTGGCGCCGTGGCGGCGCCCGCGACTCATGTTCTTGCGGATCGGGCGTTATGACAGGAAGTTGGCTTCAATCCGGCCGCCGCGGCCTTGGAAGCGCGGTGGCGGTGCTGCTTCTTGCACCGATCTTGTGCGGCGCCGAATCCACGGCCGGCAGCGGCAGCGCCTCGGCCCGGGTGCGCATCGCCGTGACCGTGCCGCCGGTGTTTCGCGTGCTCGAGGTCACGCCCGCGCCCGATGGCTATGACTACCGGGTGTGGACGAACATGAGGTCGGTCGTCATCGGCGGGCGTGAATACCGCTTCGATCACGTCGGCGAAAGCACGGTGCGCCTGCCGACGGCGCCAGGCGAGACCTGGGTGGTGCACGGGTTGTAGGCCGCGCCTGGCTTGGTGCGCGCTCAGTTCTTGTTGCTGGTCTCGGTCTGGTCCGGCGACAGGCACAGCGGGCCCGTGCAGGCCAGGGACCTGAAGAACACCGGGGAGTCGGGGAGGCCGAAGTAACGCAGGCCGTTGGCCGTCTGCGCGTTCGCCTGCACCGCATTGGCTTCCTGCAGTCCGAACAGCGGATCGGGGTTGTCGAGGAACTCGTACTCGAACGTGCTCGACTGCGTCGTGTCCTTCACGTAGAAGTAGAAATTCTTGCCGTCTTCCAGGAAGCGGTTCTTCAGCAGCCGGTAGCCCTGCGAGCCCTGTTCGCGGATCTGCGCCTTGAGGTCGTCCGTGGTGCCGCCGACCACGCTCAGCGGGCTGATCACCGCCTTCACGTCGTAGCGCGCGGCGCTGCTCAGGTCCTTCAGGAAGAACTGATAGTTGCCCTGGTTGACCAGGAAGGGCGTGGCCCAGGGTCGGTAGCCGTTCGCGCCTTGCGAGTTCGCGCGGTTCACGTAGTCGGAGGAGTTCTCCGCGTAGAGCTCGGCCGTCACGTCATAGGTGCGCGGCGAGCCGATCTCCTTGCGGTAGAGCACCGCGAACTCGGGGTCGAGGTTGCCGTTGAGGTCGATGGGCGCCAGGAGCTTCAGCAGCACCATCCCCTGTGCGCCCTGGTCCTTCGCCTGCTGAAGCAGCGCCTGGATCGCGGTGCTCTGCATGATGTCGTAGGTCAGGCGCTTGTACTCGTACTGGTAGGTGGCGTCGGTGTCCTTGACCATCATGAAGCTGTCCTGCAGCCGCGAGATGGAGCCTCCGGCCTCGCCCTCCAGGTAACGATAGCCCGCCGCGCCTTCGCGGTTCAGCAGGGCGATGTAGTCGTCGAAGCGCTTCGTGGCGGTGTCGACGTCCGGGTCGCGGTCCTGCGCGAAGCTCAGGTACTTGTAGCTGGCGCTGACCGGCGTGGGCGCGGGCGCCGGGGCGGGGTTCTCGGGCTGAGGTTCGGGCCCGGGGGAGGGCGATGGCGACGGCGCCACGCCGATGGGCTGGCCGCCGACGGGAAGGAAGCTGCCTGCGTCGCCGCCGCCTCCTCCTCCGCAAGCCACCAGTGCCGCCGTTGCGAGCGCGGCAAGAAACAACCTCGTCTTCATGATCCTCGATCTCCTGTTTTCGTGATTCGCTTCGGCGGAACAGCCCGCCGGCGAAGGCAGCGAAGGTAGGTGCGCACGCGCCTGGCCGCCAGTGCCTTAAGTCACTGAATGCCGGCGGGCGCACGGCCCGTGCAGGAAAGGTAAGAAGAAAGGCTAGGCCTTGATGCCGCAGCCGCCCAACACGAAGGTCACGAGCTCGCGCGCGATCGGTTCGCGCTCGATCGGCGCGTCGGGCGGCAGGCCGAGCATCACGCGCGTCTGGATCGCGTAGTCGGCGTAGCTCTGGGTCATGGCCCAGATGTGCATCAGCAAAATGCGCGCATCGAGCGGGCGCATCTGCCCGCGCGCGATCCAGCCGTTGATGATGTCGACCTTCTTCTGCGTCCACGCACGTGCGTTGGGCCAGTAGCGGTCGAGGTTGCGCCCGCCGTCGAGAATCTCGCGCGTGAAGATGCGCGACATCTCGGGGCTGTCGATCGCGTGGTCCAGCTTCTTGCGGATGTAGTCGCCCAGCACGGTGGCAGGGTCGCTCGCGTCCTCGAAGGAGAACACCACCTTCCACGCATGCAGCACCTGCATCAGCAGCTCTTCGTAGAGCTCTTCCTTGCCCACGATGTAGTAGTGCAGCTGGGGCTTGGTCAGGCCCGCGCGCGCCGCGATGGCCTGGGTGGACGTGCCCTTGAGCCCGTGCAGGCTGAACTCCGTGACCGCGGCCGTTCGGATGGCCGCCATGATGCGTTCGCGGCCCGGGCGCGCGCGCGACAGCGGGCCGTCGGGCGCGGGCATTTCCTGGGCGGCGTTCGCGGCGGTCGGGACGGGGAGGGTGGCGGCGGATTCGGCGTTCATGGCAAGGGTGGCGGCGGTGCGCGCGGTCGATGGTAATCCTTCGCGCATGGCCGTATGCCATGCCGGCATGAGCGCGCAGGGCATGCGGGCATGGTTCATGTATCTTCCTCGCCGCTTCGAATAATTCATTTCAACCAAGGAGATCTCCATGTATCTTTCCCCCCGTTTCAGGGCCTTCGCGGCCGGCGCGGCGTTGATGGCGGCCAGTGCATTCGCGCAGGCACAGCAGGCGCTCCCCAATGTGGTGATCCTGGCCACCGGCGGCACCATTGCGGGTGCCGGTGCATCGGCCGTCAACAGCGCCACCTACGCAGCCGCCAAGGTCGGCGTCGAGAAGCTCATCGCAGGCCTGCCGGAGCTCTCCAAGGTGGCCAACGTGCGCGGCGAACAGGTGTTCCAGGTCGCATCGGAGAGCCTCACCAACGACAACCTGCTGACGCTGGCCAAGCGCGTGTCGGCGCTGTCGAAGCAGTCGGACGTGGACGGCATCGTCATCACCCACGGCACCGACACGCTCGAGGAAACCGCCTACTTCCTGACGCTCACCGTGCACACCAGCAAGCCGATCGTGGTGGTCGGCTCGATGCGCCCGGGCACCGCGCTGTCGGCCGACGGCGCGCTCAACCTGTACGACGCCGTGAACGTGGCGGGCAGCAAGGACGCCATGGGCAAGGGCGTGCTGGTGACGATGAACGACAACATCGACAGCGGCCGCGACGTGAGCAAGAACGTCAACATCAAGACCAACGCCTTCTCCAGCCAGTGGGGCCCGCTGGGCATGATCGTCGAGGGCAAGAACTACTGGTTCCGTGCGCCGGTCAAGCGCCACACCATGAACTCGGAGTTCAACATCGACAGCATCAACGCGCTGCCGCCGGTCGAGATCGCGATGGGCTACGAGGGCGTGTCGTCCATCGCCATCGACGCCATTGCCAAGAGCGGCGCCAAGGCGCTGATCCACGGCGGCACCGGCAACGGCTCGGTGGCCGACCGCATCGTGCCGAACCTGCAGAAGGCGCGCGCCGACGGCGTGATCGTGATCCGCAGCTCGCGCGTGCCCGACGGCTTCGTGATCCGCAACGCAGAGCAGCCCGATGACAAGTACGACTGGGTGGTGGCGCACGACCTGCGTCCGCAGAAGGCGCGCATCCTGGCGATGGTCGCCCTGACCAAGACCAGCGACACCAAGGAACTCCAGCGTATCTTCTGGGAGTACTGATCTTCCGATGGGCGCCCCGGTGCCCTGAATGCAAAAAGGCCGCAGTGGTGAATTCCACTGCGGCCTTTTTGCTGGAAGAAGCGCCGGTCAGCGCGTGCCGCGATGGTGCCGCGCGTATTCGATGCTCGCGATGCAGATCGCCAGCCACGCGCCGCCCGAGCACAGCCCCGCGAGCACGTCGCTCGGGTAGTGCGCCCGCAGGAAGAGGCGGCTGCACGCCACCGTGACCACCACCACCGTGGCGGCCATCACCGACGGCACCCGCCAGCGCGGCGGCAGCATGCGCAGCCCCAGGTAGCCCAGCATGCCGTAGAGCACCATCGAGCCCGAGCTGTGGCCGCTCGGAAACGAATAGCCCGAGACCTGCGCGATGCCGAAGTCGTGCACCGGCCTCGCGCGCTCGAAGATGTGCTTGAGCGTCTCGTTCAGCACCGCGTTGCCGGCGATCGCCGCCAGCCAACCGACCGCGAAGCCGCGGTGGCCGCGCAGCCACAGCAGGGCCGCGACCGCCAGGCCCAGCAGCCCCATGAAGGCCGCGTCGCCGAAAGGGGTCAGCCAGGAGAACACATGGCGCACGCCCGGCGGGGTCTGCGCGCCCATCGCGTGGCTGATCGCCTCGTCCAGCAGGCCCATGGGGCGGCCGTCGCCCAGCTCGGACGCCACCTCGGCAAAGCCCCAGGCCAGCACGATCACCGCCACGAGGCCGACCGCCAGCCCGCCGAACAGGAGGCGGGCGCCCGGGTCGGGCTGGGCCGCATGCCGGCGGCGCAGGTGCTCGAAGCCCCAGGCCGCGACGCCGGCCACCAATGCCAGCGCCAGCAATAAAAACAGAAAACCGGGCCAGGCATTGGCACCGATGCGTTCGCCCAGGGCGGTCAATGCGGCGTGATCAACGGGCATGGGCGGGCGCGGCGGAAGAGTCGGATGGCAGGTGCGGGCGGATCACTGAATGTCGGGTCTCGGGTCAAAGGGGAGGACGAGCATAGCGGGCCGTTCCTGACTGCCCGCTGCCTCGTAAAATAGCCGGTTCGTTGCGCCGCGGGGTCTTTCTTCCCACCGGGCGGCCGCCTTCACGCAGAGCCATGCTGACCTTCCAACAAATCATTCTCAAACTGCAGTCGTACTGGGCCGACAAGGGCTGTGCGCTGCTGCAACCGTACGACATGGAAGTGGGCGCGGGCACCTCGCACACCGCCACCTTCCTGCGCGCCCTCGGCCCGGAACCCTGGAAAGCCGCCTATGTGCAGCCCAGCCGCCGCCCCAAGGACGGCCGCTACGGCGAGAACCCCAACCGCCTGCAGCACTACTACCAATACCAGGTCGTGCTGAAGCCCGCGCCCTCCAACATCCTCGAGCTCTACCTCGGCAGCCTCGAGGCCCTGGGGTTCGACCTGAAGAAGAACGACATCCGCTTCGTCGAGGACGATTGGGAAAACCCCACGCTCGGCGCCTGGGGCCTGGGCTGGGAAGTCTGGCTCAACGGCATGGAAGTGACGCAATTCACCTATTTCCAGCAGGTCGGCGGCATCGATTGCAAGCCGATCACCGGCGAAATCACCTACGGCCTGGAGCGCCTGGCCATGTACCTGCAGGGCGTGGACAACGTCTACAACCTGACCTGGACCGAGGGCCTGAGCTACGGCGACGTCTACAAGCAGAACGAGGTCGAGCAGTCGACCTACAACTTCGAGCACAGCGACGCCGAGTTCCTCTTCACCGCCTTCAACGCGCACGAAAAGCAGGCCAAGCACCTCATGACCGAGCAGCTCGCGCTGCCGGCCTACGAGCAGGTGCTGAAAGCCGCGCACAGCTTCAACCTGCTCGACGCGCGCGGCGCGATCAGCGTGACCGAACGCGCGGCCTACATCGGCCGCATCCGCAATCTCGCGCGCAGCGTCGCGCAGAGCTACTACGACAGCCGCGAGCGGCTCGGCTTTCCGATGGCCCCGCGCGAATGGGTCGCGCAAATGCCACCGAAGAAGGCGGCCTGAGCCATGACGACTCCCATGACGAAGAATCCCCTGCTGGTTGAACTGTTTGTCGAAGAACTGCCGCCCAAGGCGCTGAAAAAGCTCGGCGACGCCTTTGCGGGCGTGCTGCGCGACCAACTGGTGGCGCAAGGCCTGGCCGATGCCGGCTCGGTGCTCACGCCGTACGCCTCGCCGCGCCGCCTGGCCGCGCACCTCACGCACGTGGCGGAGCGCGCCGCCGACAAGGCCGTGTCGCAAAAGCTCATGCCCGTGGCCGTGGGCCTCGACGCCTCCGGCCAGCCCACGCCCGCGCTGCTCAAGCGCCTGGGTGCGCTGGGCGCCGACGCCTCGGCCGTGCCCGGTCTCAAGCGCGCGATGGACGGCAAGGCCGAAGCCCTGTTCTACGAAAGCACCGCCAAGGGCGCCACGCTGGCCGAAGGCCTGCAGAAGGCGCTGGCCGAGGCCATCGCCAAGCTGCCGATTCCCAAGGTCATGAGCTACCAGCTCGAAAGCGGCTGCGAGCTGCCGGGCTGGAGCAGCGTGAGCTTCGTGCGCCCGGCGCACGGCCTGGTGGCGCTGCACGGCGACACCGTGGTGCCCATCGAGGCGCTGGGCCTGAAGGCCGGCCGCGACACCCACGGCCACCGCTTCGAGGCGGCGGTCGATCCGGTCGTGCTGCGCAACGCCGACAGCTACGCGCTGCAGCTGCAGGAAGAAGGCGCCGTCATTGCCGGCTTCGAGGCCCGCCGCGCCGAAATCGCGCGCCAGCTGGCCGCCGCGGCAGTGAAGGTCGGCGGCGGCTCGGTGCCCATCCACGACGACGCGCTGCTCGACGAAGTGACCGCGCTGGTCGAGCGCCCCAACGTGCTGGTCTGCAGCTTCGAGCGCGAGTTCCTCGAAGTGCCGCAGGAATGCCTGATCCTCACGATGAAGGCCAACCAGAAGTACTTCCCGCTGCTCGACGCATCGAGCAAGCTCACCAACAAGTTCCTGGTCGTCAGCAACATCAGCCCCGCCGACGCGAGCGCGGTGATCGAAGGCAACGAGCGCGTGGTGCGCCCGCGCCTGGCCGACGCCAAGTTCTTCTTCGACCAGGACCGCAAGAAATCGCTGGCCTCGCGCGTCGAATCGCTGGGCAAGGTGGTCTATCACAACAAGCTGGGCACGCAGGGCGAGCGCGTGGAGCGCGTGATGCGCATCGCGCGCGGCATCGCGCAAAAGCTGGGCGATTCGGCGCTGGCCGCGCAAGCCACCCAGGCCGCGCAACTGGCCAAGGCCGACCTCGTGACGGACATGGTCGGCGAGTTCCCCGAGCTGCAGGGCACCATGGGCCGCTATTACGCGCTGCATGACGGGCTCGATGTGGCGGTGGCCGACGCCATCGAAGACCACTACAAGCCGCGCTTTGCCGGCGACGAGCTGCCGCGCAACAGCGTGGGCCTGGTGGTCGCGCTGGCCGACAAGCTGGAAACGCTGGTCGGCATGTTCGGCATCGGCAACCTGCCCACCGGCGACCGCGACCCGTTCGCGCTGCGCCGCCATGCGCTCGGCGTGATCCGCATGCTGATCGAAAAAGACCTGCCGCTGGGGCTCGATGCCCTGTTGCAGGACGCCGCCGCGCAGTTCAAGGATATTCCCGGCTTCGAGAGCAGCAAGGCCACGGTCGAGCTGCAGGACTTCATCCTCGATCGCCTTGCCGGCAGCCTGCGCGAGCAGGGCGCCAGCGCGCAAGAGGTCGATGCCGTGCTGGCACCGCGCCCGCAGCGCCTTGGCGAAGTGCCCAAGCTGCTGGCCGCGGTGCGCGCCTTTGCCGCCTTGCCCGCCGCCGCCGCCCTGGCCGCCGCGAACAAGCGCATCGGCAACATCCTCAAGAAGGCCCCCGAGGCCGACGCGCACGTCAGCGAACTGCTGCTGCAGGAGCCCGCTGAGAAGGCGCTTCACGCGGCCATGGCGCAGGTCGTGCCCGCCGCCAACGCGCAGTTCGAAGCCGGCGACTACACCGCCTCGCTGCAGACGCTGGCCGCGCTGCGCGAGCCGGTCGACGCCTTCTTCGACGGCGTGATGGTCAACGCCGAACAGGCCGACCTGCGGTTGAACCGGCTGGGCCTGCTGATGTCGCTGCACGCCGCGATGAACCGGGTGGCGCAGCTCGAGCGGCTGGCTGTCTGAGTTCCCGCGCTCGATAATTCGCCCCATGAACCGGCAACAACAGATCGACGATTTCCTGCTCCAGGCGCACCGCCTGGCGGTATCGCGACTGCGCGCCGATCCGGGGCGGATCGCGGATGTTTCGGCAACGCTCGAACGATGGCAGGCGCAGGCCGGAGCGACCCGGTCCGACGCCTACTGGAACGAGTGGCGGGCCATGCTGGCGGCGGGTGTCGATGCCATCGAGGCCGCTGCTTGCGGCACCGACGACCACGCCGTGGCGCTGCGCAATGTTTCTCCCGTCGGCGTCCTCATGACGCAGCGCGAACGCGGCGAACTCCTGCGTGCGGCGCGGCAAGGCGCACATGCAGCGTAGCGAAGCGGAACATGTGCTGCGCGCGGCGGCGGCGATTGCGCAGGAGCAGTCGTTTGTCGTGATCGGCAGCCAGGCGCTGCTCTTCCTGTTGCCGGATGCGCCGCAGAGCCTGCTGGTTTCGCGCGAACTCGATCTCTATCCGGCGCTGCATCCCGAGAAGTCGGACCTGATCGACGGCGCCATCGGCGCGTTGTCGAGCTTCGACGACACCTTCGGCTATCACGCGGACGGCGTGGGCCCGGAAACGGCGGTGATGCCGGTCGACTGGATGCAGCGCGCCAGCCTTCACTATGTCGGTGAGCTGACGGTGGTGTGTCCGGAGCTGCACGACCTGACGTTGTCCAAGTGCGTGGCGGGACGCGAGAAAGACGCCGATTTCGTGCGCGAGTTGCTCAGGCTCGAGCTGGTGTCGCCGGTGGTCTTGCGCGAGCGCGCCGCGTTGCTGGATGCGGCGAAATACCCGGTGGCGCAAATTGGCGACTGGATCGAACGGCGTCGCATCGAAGCGGGAGTGCATTCATGAAACTCGTCATCCTCGACCGCAACGGCACGATCAACGTGCACCGCGAAGACTTCGTCAAGAGCGACATCGAGTGGACGCCGCTGCCCGGCGCGCTGGAGGCCGTGGCGCGGCTCAACCATGCGGGCTGGCACGTGGTGATCGCGTCGAACCAGTCGGGCCTGGGCCGGGGGCTGTTCGACATGGCCTCGCTCAATGCCATGCACGCCAAGATGCACAAGATGCTCGCGGCGGTGGGCGGCAGGATCGACGCGGTGTTCTATTGCCCGCACAGCCCCGACGAAGACTGCGACTGCCGCAAGCCGAAACCGGGTCTTTTCCTGCAGATCGGCGACCGCTACGGCATCGATCTGAAGGGCATCCCGACCGCGGGCGACAGCCTGCGCGATCTCCAGGCCGGCGCGGCCGCCGGCTGCGAGCCGCACCTTCTGCTCACGGGCATGGGCGCGGCCTGCCGCGGCGTCGATCCGCTGCCTTCCGAATACCCGGCGAACACGGTGGTCCACACCGACCTCGCCGCCTTTGTCGATTTTCTGCTCGCGCGCGAAGCGCGGGCCGCGTTGCAGGTGACTGTCTGATGGCGTTTTTCCGTTCCGTTCTCCACGCGCTGTGGATGCTCGTCACCGTGATTCCCTGGGGCATCATCATGTGCGTCAGCTCGCTCTGGAAGCGCGGCATTCCGCTCTACTGGATGGCGGAGCGCTGGCTCGGCTGGGCCATTGGCGGCGCGCGCGTGCTGCTGGGCATCAAGACGCGCGTGACCGGCATGGAGAACCTGCCGACCGACAAGCTCGCCGGCGCGATCCTGCTGGTCAAGCACCAGTCCACGCTCGAGACCTTCCTGATGCCCACGCTGATGCCGCATCCGCTGGCCTACGTGTTCAAGAAAGAGCTGATCTACATCCCGTTCTTCGGCTGGGCGATGGCGCGGCTGGACATGATCCACATCGACCGCAGCCAGCGCGCGCAGGCTTTCAACAAGGTGGTGAACCAGGGCCGCAAGCTGCTGGCGCAGGGCATCTGGATCATCATGTTCCCCGAAGGCACGCGCATTCCGCGCGGCCAGAAGGGCACCTACAAGAGCGGCGGCACGCGCCTGGCCTGCGAGACCGGCGTGCCGGTGATTCCCATCGCCGTCACCTCGGCCAAGGTGTGGCCGCGCAAGGCCTTCATCAAGCGTCCGGGCGTGGTCGACGTGTCCATCGGCCCGGCCATCTCGAGCGTCGGCCGCAAGCCCGACGAGCTGATGCGCGAAGTCGAAGCCTGGATCGAGGCCGAGATGCGCCGCCTCGACCCCGAGGCCTATCGCGACAGCCCGCCGCAGCTGCAGCAAGAAGCGACGAGCTGAACGAAAGAGAACCCGCCATGGGGGGCTTGCTGCGGTTCACGCTGGACCTGTTCGAGGGACTGGGGAGCGAGTTCGCCCCCCGCGCGCCGGCACCCAAGCCGCCGCGCCGAGCGAAGAAGCCCGCCGGCCCCGTGGCCGCGCCTACGCCCGTCGTTCCCGCCGCGCCGCCTGCGTTCGTGGCGCCGCGCGACCTGGTGCCTGCGCCCCCGGCCGTGCCACTGGCCGACACCCTGACGCTCGCCAGCTTCGCGCATCCGCAGGCCACGCGCGAGATCGTGCTCGGCTCGGCGCGGGTGGCTTATGAATTCAAGCGCGGCAACCGCAAGACCATCGGCTTCCTCGTCGGCGCCGAGGGCCTGTCGGTGCGCGCGCCGCGCTGGGTGGCGCTGCGCGATGTCGATGCAGCCATCCGCGAGAAGTCAGACTGGATCCTGCGCAAGCTGGCCGAGACGCAGCAGCGCCATGCGCGCGTCGAGGCCACGCGCATCGAGTGGCGCGACGGCGCGGAGTTTCCGTTCCTGGGCGAGCCGGTGGTGATTCGGCTCGACCCGAAGCACGGCTTTGCCAGTGTCGGCGGCACGCTCGACGACAAGGAAGGCGACGGGCCGCGCGTGCTGCGCCTGGCGGTGGCGCAGAACGCCGAGCCTTCGCAGATCCGCGACGCTGCGCAGGCTTGGCTCACGCGACAGGCGCGCAAGCTCTTCATCGAGCGGCTCGACCACTTCGCGCCGCTCTTGGGCGTGCGCTGGCAGAAACTGTCGCTGTCGAACGCCGCCACGCGCTGGGGCAGCGCGAGCGCCGACGGGTCGATCCGGCTCAATTGGCGGCTGATTCATTTCCGCATGCCGGTGATCGACTACGTGGTCGCGCACGAACTGGCCCACCTGCGCGTGATGGACCATTCGCACCGCTTCTGGGAAACGGTCGAGAGCGTGGTGCCCGACTACGACCAGCTGCGCCGGCAGCTCAAGGACGAAGCGGTTCCCCGCTGGTCCTGAGGCCTTGCCCGGGGAATGGCGTCAACGCGCGTGCGTGACGCCGCCGTCCACCACCAGCGTCGAACCCATCACGTAGTCGCCCGCGCGCGAGGCCAGGTAGATGGCCGCGCCGGCCATGTCTTCCGGCACGCCGATGCGTCCGGCCGGAATGCGGCCCTTGACCTCGTCGCCGTGGTCGCGCGCATCCTTGTTCATGTCCGAGGCGAAGGCGCCGGGCGCGATCGCGCTCACCACGATGCGCTCCTGCGCCAGCCGCAGCGCCATGCGTCGCGTGAGCTGGATGAGGCCGGCCTTGCTGGCCGCGTACGAGTAGGTTTCCTGCGGGTTGACGGAAATGCCGTCGATCGAGGCGATGTTGATCACCTTCGCGAGGTGGTCCGTCGCGGCCTTCTTGAGCATCGGCGTGAGCGCCTGGGTCAGGAAGAAGGGCGTCTTGAGGTTCAGGTCCACCACCTTGTCCCAGCCGCTTTCCGGGAACTCCGCGTAGGGCGCGCCCCAGGCCGCGCCGGCGTTGTTCACGAGGATGTCGAGCGAGCCTTCGTGCTTCGCATAGGCCTCGACCAGCTTCTGCGCGCCTTCCACCGTCGACACGTCCGCCGGCAGCGACACGCAGTGGCCGAAGGCCGAAAGCTCCTTCGCCGTCTGGTCGCAGGCCGCGGCCTTGCGCGCCGAGATGTACACGCGCGCGCCCTGGGCCAGGAAGCCCTCGGCGATCATGCGGCCGATGCCGCGCGAGCCGCCGGTGATCAGCGCGGTGCGGCCCTTCAGCGAGAAGAGTTGGGTGGTGTCCATGGTGCGGTTGTCTCCTGAATGAAAGATTTTCAGGAAACGAGCTTAGTGCGCACCGGGCCCGCGCCGCGTCACCTTGGTGCCAGCGACAGGCTCCGGGGGCTGGTGAAGCGGCGCTGCTCGCCGGTGATCGGATCGATGAAGGCCACCGACTTGGCCAGCAGTTGCAGCGGCTTGTCGAAGTCGTCGGTGTTCTCGGGCAGCAGCACGGGGTAGATCGGGTCGTTGACGATCGGCATGCCCAGCGCCTGGCAGTGCACGCGCAGCTGGTGCTTGCGGCCGGTGACTGGCGAGAGCTTGAGCAGCGCATGGCCGCCCTGAGCCGCCAGCAGTTCGATGTGCGTCTCGGAGTTGGGCTCGCCGGGCTCCTCGCGCACGCGCATGAAATGCTCGTCGTCGACCAGCCGGCTGCGGTAGGTGGCTGGCACCGACGAAACGCCGTCCTGCCAGGGCACCACCGCTTCGTAGTGCTTGTCGATGCGTCGCTCGGGGAACATCGCCTGGTAGGCGCCGCGTGTTTCAGGCCGCACCGAGAACAGCACCAGCCCCGAGGTGCTGCGGTCGATGCGGTGCAGCGGCACCAGGTCGTCGAGCTCGAGCTTGCGCTTGAGCCGCACCAGCAGGCTTTGCTGCAGGTATTTGCCGGTGGGCGTGACCGGCAGGAACGGGGGCTTGTCGACCACCAGCAACTGGTCGTCCCGGAACACCACCTGTTCCTCGAACGGAATGTGCACCTCGTTGTCGAGCGAGCGGTAGTAGTACACGCGCAGCGGCGATTGGTAGCGGCGCTCGGCCGTCACGGGCACGTGGTGCTCGTCGATCACGTCATTCGCCGCGATGCGCTCGAGCCAGGCCTCGCGCGTGATGGCGGGAAAGCGCTCGATCAGGAATTCGGCGATGGTCGGCCATGGGCCGTAGGGCAGGCCCACGCAACTGGGGCCCACGCCGTCGCGCGTGGGAAGCGGCAGTTTCGGCGGGCGCCGGCGGGTCATGCGGGCAGTTCTTCCTGTAGCAGCGCCAGTGCTTCGGCGAACGACGGGCGCGCGGCGGGAACGGGCTGCAGGCAGCGGTCCTTGAAGGCGCCCACCGATGCCGGCGCGGCGTCGGTGCAGCGCTCGAGCAGTTCTTCCAGCAGGCAGCCGAAGGCGCGCATTTCCAGTGCCTGGAACGCACGTGCCTGTGACTCGTCGAGCGCGCCGGTCATCCAGGCGGCGCCGAAGTCGCCGAGCCGGCCGTCGCCTTCGGGGCTGCGCAGGATGTTGTGCGCATACAGGTCGCCGTGAAGAATGCCGCGCGCATGCAGGTGCTGCATGGCCGAGGCGATGTCCCGCGCGATACGCAAGGCGACGGCAGCGGGCCAGCGGGCATCGTCCCCATAGACGTCGCGCGTGCACGAGGCCAGGCTCGGCGGCCCGGCGAGCGTGGTGAAGCTGGGATCGACCAGCCCCATCACCAGGCCTTCGGTGCCTTGGGGATGTCCGTCGATGCGGCTTTGCGCGGCGATCAACGTGGGGTGCGCACCGGCGCCGATGCAGGCGGCCATTTCGCTGTGCGGCCAGCCGTCGCTGGTGACCGCGCCCTTGAAGAGCTTGACCGCCACCTGTTGCGATGCGCCGAGCGTCGCCTGGTGGATCACGCCCGACGCGCCTTCGCCGAGTTTTTTGCCCAGCGTCAGTTCATGCCAGTCGACGTGCGGCACCGACTTCGCGGCGATGGCGGCGTCCTCGGCCTGCGTGTCGAAGGGGTTGCCCGCGCAAGCGAGCCACGACAGGCGCGGCAGCGTGGGCAACCATGCGGGCAGCGTCTCGAAGCGGTTGGCCGAAATGCGCAGCAGTTCGAGCCGCTCGAGCCCGGCCATCGAAGGCGGCAGCGCGCGCAGGCGGTTGCCCGCCAGCATCAGCTTCTGCATGCGGGTGCATGCGCCGAGCGTTTCGGGGAGTTCCTCGATCTGGTTGTCGGTGAGGATCAGCCAGCGCAGCGAAGGCGGCAGCGCGGCGGCCGGCACGCTGCGAATCGCGTTGGCCTTGAAGCCCACGATGTCGAGGCCCTGGCACCTACCGATGGCTTCGGGCAGTTCGGTGAAGCGGTTGTCGGAGCAGAAGAGCACGCGCAGCCTGTGCAGCCGGTGCAGGTCGTCGGGCAGGACATCGAGCGCATTGCCCGACAGGTTCAGCACTTCCAGCGAATCGGCAAGCTCGAAGACCTCGCGCGGAAACTCGTTGAGTCCGCACGAGAGGTCGATTCTTCTTGCGCCTGCCAGCCGGCCCGCGCGCAGCTCAGCCAGCGTGTCGTCGTTCATCCGGCGAGTCTAAATCGCCGGCCATTTCCTCAGGCGGCGCCCGCCTTCGCGCCGAAGCGGTAGATGCCGTCCTTGCCCAGCTCGCGCTTGACTTGTCCCGAGAACCACAGCAGGTGCAGGTGGGCCACGGTCTCGCCCATGGCAAAGGTCATCTGGTGCAGGTCGAGTTCGCGCTTGAACAGGATCGGCAGGCCTTCGGCCGCGGTGAGCGGGCGCGCCACGCAGGCCTCGAGCAGTTCGGCCAGGCGGTCGCGGTGGTGCTCCTGCAACTGGTCGACGCGGCGGTGGATGCCGGTGAATGGCTTGCCGTGCGAGGGCAGGCCCAGCGTGTCGGCGGGCAGCGCCTTGAACCGGTCGATGCTGTCCAAAAACAGGCGCAGCGAATTGGCTTCGGGCTCGCCCGCGTGCACGCTCACGTTGGTGGAGATGCGCGGCAGCATCATGTCGCCGCCCAGCAGCAGCTTGAGTTCGTCGCAGTACAGCGCGATGTGCTCCGGCGCGTGGCCGTAGCCGCTGATGCAGCGCCATGCGTGGCCGTCGATGGTCACCATATCGCCGTCGAGCATGCGCACGAAGCTGTCGGGCACCGAGGGCACCATGTTCGCGTAGTAGTTGGTGCGCGCTCGGATCTTGGCGATGGATTCAGGGTCCGTCAGGCCGTGCGAGGCGAAGAAGCGCGCCGCCTGCTCGCCGCCAGCCAGCGTGTCGCCGGCGGTGCTGAGCACGCGCGCCACGTGGTAGTCGGTCGAGCTGATCCACAGCGGCGCATTCCAGCGCTCGCAGAGCCAGTGGGCCAGGCCGATGTGGTCGGGGTGCATGTGGGTCACGATGACGCGCAGGATCGGCAGGCCCTGCAGCTGCGTCTCGAAGATCTGTTCCCATTGCGCGCGGGCCTCGTCGTGGGCGATGCAGCAGTCGACCACCGTCCAGCCGGCCACGCCGTCGATGGTGTCGCGCAGCAGCCAGAGGTTGATGTGGTCGAGCGCGAAGGGCAGCCGCATGCGGATCCAGCGCACGCCGGGCGCCACTTCCATGGCTTCGCCGGGCTGGGGCAGCGTATCGCCCAAGGGGTAGTGGAGTTCGCGTTCGAGGAGGTTCATGTAAGATTGACGTTTACGTAAACGTCATGGAATGGGTGCACCATTGTATGGATCGCGGCGCAAACCTGCTGTCGCCCCGGTAACCTTCCTTCCGGCGTTCCTTTTGCCACCACCGTCGTCATGCCTGCGCAAACCTTCACCATCAGCCAGCTCGCGAAGGAATTCGACCTCACGACGCGGGCCATCCGCTTCTACGAGGACATGGGCCTGCTCACGCCGGAGCGCGCCGGGCTGCAGCGCATCTACAGCGCGCGCGACCGCGCCCGGCTCACGCTCACGCTGCGCGCCAAGCGCCTGGGCCTGAGCCTGACGGAGGCCAAGGACATCCTCGACATGTACGACAGCCCGCGCGACACCGTGCCGCAGCTGGAAAAATTTCTCGGCGTGCTGGGCAGCCATCGGGCCCAGCTAGAGGCGCAGCTGGCCGAGCTGCAGGCCAACCTCGCGGAAGTCCGCGAGCACGAGAAGAAGGGGCGCGCCACGCTGGCCAGGGCGCAAAAGGCCGCCAAGGCCTGAAAACACACGACTCATCGACAATAGCTGACTATGTCCGAAAAATCCGACACCCTCGACGACCTCTTCGCCCACAACCGTGCCTGGTCCGCCCAGATGGAGCGCGACCGCCCCGGTTTCTTCACCAGCCTGGTCAAGCAGCAGACACCGCGTTACATGTGGATCGGCTGTTCCGACAGCCGTGTGCCCGCCAACCAGATCACCGGCCTGGAGCCTGGCGAAGTGTTCGTGCACCGCAACGTGGCCAACATCGTGGTGCACTCCGACCTCAACGCGCTCTCGGCGATCCAGTTCGCGGTCGAGCACCTGAAGGTCGAGCACATCATGGTGGTGGGCCACTATGGCTGCGCGGGCGTCAAGGCCGCGCTCAGCGGCAAGCGCATCGGCCTGGCCGACAACTGGATCCGCCACATCCAGGACGTGCGCGACCGCCACCACGTGATGCTCGAGAGCCTGCCCGACGAGGAAGCGCGCGTCGACGCGCTGTGCGAGCTCAACGTGGCCGAGCAGGTGGTCAACGTGGCCGTCAGCACCGTCATGGTCGATGCCTGGGCGCGCGGCCAGAAGGTCAAGATCCACGGCTGGACCTTCGGCGTGCACGACGGCCTGCTGCAGGACCTCGGCCTGAGCGTCGACGGCACCCAGCCGCTGGAGGGCGTCTACAAGGCCGCGGTGCAGCGCATCCGCTACAAGTGGGGCAAGCCCGGCGCAGCATCGGTGCAGTCGCTCGCGGCAGCGCCGCAGCCCGAGGCGGGCGGCACGGCCGGCACCTGAGCGGCGGCAGCGCCGACGTCTTTTTCCCGTCCGTCCCGCCATGTTCCCGCAGCGTCTCGATTCGCCGCTGGCCTATGACGTCGCGAAGGCGATGATGGACGGCTTCAACCGGCACTACCGGTTGTTCCGGGCCGAGTCGGCGCGTGCCAAGCACCGCTTCGAAACCGCCGACTGGCACGGCCAGCAGCGGGCGCAGCGCGAGCGCATCGAGTTCTACGACCTGCGCGTGAGCGAGGCCGTGGCCCGGCTCGAAAAAGAGTTCAAGGCCGGCGATCAGCCCATGGACGTGTGGCATCAGGTCAAGCTGCACTACATCGGGCTGCTGGTGGACCACCACCAGCCCGAGCTGGCCGAGAGCTTCTTCAACTCGGTGACCACCAAGATCCTGCACCGCGCGTACTTCCAGAACGACTTCATCTTCGTGCGCCCGGCCATCAGCACCGAGTACATCGAGCCGCGCGGCGCGCCCACCTATCGCCCCTACTACCCGTCGCCCGACACGCTGGCCGACACCGTCGAGCAGATGCTCGACGACTTCTCGCTGCTCGGCAGCTTCGCCGACAAGCGGCGCGACGCGGAGCGCGTGGCGCACGTCATCCTGAACCGCTTCCACCAGGTCAAGCTGCGCGCCAACTTCCAGCTGCAGGTGCTGTCGGGCCTGTTCTTTCGCAACAAGGGCGCGTACGTGGTCGGCAAGATCATGAACGGCTTCGCCGAGATCCCGTTCTCGCTGCCCATACTGCACGACAGCCGCGGCAGGTTCTACATCGACGCGGCCCTGTTCGGCGAAGACGACCTGCAGATGCTCTTCAGCTTCGCGCGCGCGTACTTCATGGTCGACATGGAAGTGCCCTCGGCTTGGGTGCAATTTTTGCGCTCGCTCATGCCGCGCAAGCCGCGCGCCGAGATCTACAACGCGCTCGGCCTCGCCAAGCAGGGCAAGACGCTGTTCTACCGCGACTTCCTCTCGCACCTGAACTACTCGAGCGACCGTTTCCGCATCGCGCCCGGCATCAAGGGCATGGTGATGCTGGTGTTCGACCTGCCGTCGTTTCCGTTCGTGTTCAAGGTCATCAAGGACTTCTATCCGCCGCAGAAGGACACCACGCGCGAGCAGATCAAGGGCAAGTACATGCTCGTGAAACAGCACGACCGCGTGGGCCGCATGGCCGACACGCTGGAGTACAGCGACGTGGGTTTTCCGCTCGACCGCTTCGAGCCCGGGCTGATCGAGGAAATCCGCAAGTTCGCGCCCAGCCAGCTCGAGATCGGCGACCGCGACGGCAACGGGGAAATGGAGCTGGTGGTCAAGCACGTCTACATCGAGCGCCGCATGATCCCGCTGAACATTTACCTGCAGGAAGCCTTCGACACCCTGGCCCACCCCGAGAGCCCGGCCCACGCCAGGCGCGCCAAGGACCAGCTCGAGCATGCGGTGGTGGAGTACGGCAATGCCATCAAGGACATGGTCGCGGCCAACATCTTTCCCGGCGACATGCTGTGGAAGAACTTCGGCGTCACGCGCGGCGGCAAGGTGGTGTTCTACGACTACGACGAGATCGAATACGTCACCGACTGCAAGTTCCGCAAGGTGCCCACGCCGCGCAACGAGGAAGAAGAGATGAGCGGCGAAGTCTGGTATTCGGTCGGCCCGAAGGACGTGTTCCCCGAGACCTTCGAGCCCTTCCTGCTGGGCAACAAGGACGTGCGCGAGGCCTTCATGGCCCACCACGCCGACCTGCTCGACGCCGCCTTCTGGCAGCACCACAAGGAACGCATCCAGGCCGGGCAGATGCTCGATGTGTTCCCTTACGAAGAGTCGCAGCGCTTCCAGCACGAAGGGCACGCGACGCACTTCTGAGACCCGACCGGCCACCCAGATTTTTTCGCTTTCGCATCATTCCTGAAGGAGACCTCACCATGTCCGAATCCATCGTCATCGTCGGCCTTGCCCGCACCCCCATGGGCAGCTTCCAGGGCGACTTCTCGTCGCTCTCCGCGCACGACCTGGGCGGCGCCGCCATCAAGGCCGCCGTCGAGCGCGCCGGCATCGCGCCCGACAGCGTGGGCGAAGTTCTGTTCGGCAACTGCCTGATGGCCGGCCAGGGCCAGGCGCCGGCGCGCCAGGCGGCCTACAAGGGCGGCCTGCCCGACAGCGCGGGCGCCGTCACGCTCAGCAAGATGTGCGGCTCGGCCATGAAGGCCGCGATGCTGTCGCACGACCTGCTGCTGGCCGGCACGCACGACGTGATCGTGGCGGGCGGCATGGAAAGCATGACCAACGCGCCCTACCTCATGCTCAAGGGCCGCGGCGGCTACCGCATGGGCCACGACCGCATCTTCGACCACATGATGCTCGACGGCCTGGAAGACGCCTACCAGCCGGGCCGCTCGATGGGCACCTTCGGCGAGGACTGCGCCGCCAAGTACAAGTTCACGCGCGAACAGCAGGACGCCTTCGCCATCGCCAGCGTCGAACGCGCCAAGAAGGCCACCGAAACCGGCCTGTTCAAGGACGAGATCGTGCCCGTCACGGTCAAGGGCCGCGGCGGCGACACGGTGATCTCGGTCGACGAAGGCCCCGGCAAGGTCAAGCTCGACAAGATCCCCACGCTCAAGCCCGCGTTCAAGAAAGAGAACGGCACCATCACCGCCGCGTCGAGCTCGTCCATCAACGACGGCGCCGCCGCGCTGGTCATGATGACCGAGTCGCACGCGAAGAAGATCGGCGCCCGGCCCATCGCCCGCATCGTCGGCCATGCCACGCACGCGCAGCAGCCCGAGTGGTTCTCCACGGCGCCGGTCGGCGCCGTCGCCAAGCTGTTCAAGAAGACCGGCTGGGCCGTGAAGGACGTCGACCTGTGGGAAGTGAACGAAGCCTTCGCCGTGGTGCCGATGGCGCTGATGCACGAGCTCGACGTGTCGCACGAAATCGTCAACGTGCACGGCGGCGCCTGCGCGCTGGGCCACCCGATCGGTGCCAGCGGCGCGCGCATCATGGTCACGCTCATCCACGCGCTGAAGGCGCGCGGCAAGAAGCGCGGCGTGGCCACGCTGTGCATCGGGGGCGGCGAGGGTACCGCCGTGGCACTCGAATTGCTATAAGAGCCGGGCTGGGAGCGTCCGGTAACGGGCGCTCCCGGCTTTTTTTCATCCAGATATTCAAATAAATGCGTAGAGCAGGAGATTTCATGCGCCCATCCATCCACCGTACCGCCCTTGCCGCCTTGCTGGCCACCGCTTTCCTGGCGCCCGCCGCCAGCTGGGCCCAGAAGCGCGACAACGTGCTGTTCCAGGCTGCCACCGACGAGCAGCCCGCGGTGATCAAGACGCTCGAAAAGCTCGTCAACATCGAAACCGGCACCGGGGACGCCGAAGGCATTGCCGCCGCCGGCAACTACCTCGAAGGCGAACTCAAGAACCTGGGCTTCACCGTCACGCGCAGCAAGTCGGCAGGCATCGTGGTCGGCGACAACATCGTCGGCAAGATCAAGGGCCGCGGCGGCAAGAACCTGCTGCTGCTGTCGCACATGGACACCGTGTACCTGAAGGGCATCCTGGCCAAGGCGCCGTTCCGCGTCGAAGGCGACAAGGCCTACGGCCCCGGCATCGCCGACGACAAGGGCGGCAACGCCGTGATCCTGCACACGCTCAAGCTGCTGAAGGACTACGGCGTGCGCGACTACGGCACCATCACCGTGCTGTTCAACACCGACGAGGAAAAAGGCTCCTTCGGCTCGCGCGACCTGATCCAGGAAGAAGCCAAGCTGGCCGACTACGTGCTCTCCTTCGAGCCCACCAGCGCCGGCGACGAGAAGCTGTCGCTCGGCACCTCGGGCATCGCCTACGTGCAGGTCAACATCACGGGCAAAGCATCGCATGCCGGCGCCGCGCCCGAGCTGGGCGTGAACGCGCTGGTCGAGGCATCCGACCTCGTGCTGCGCACCATGAACATCGACGACAAGTCGAAGAACCTGCGCTTCAACTGGACCATCGCCAAGGCCGGCAACGTGTCGAACATCATCCCGGCCACCGCCACCCTGAACGCCGACGTGCGCTATGCGCGCAACGAAGACTTCGACGCCGCCATGAAGACGCTGGAAGAGCGCGCGCAGCAGAAGAAGTTGCCCGAGGCCGACGTCAAGGTGATCGTCACGCGCGGCCGCCCGGCCTTCAACGCCGGCGAAGGCGGCAAGAAGCTGGTCGACAAGGCCGTGGCGTACTACAAGGAAGCCGGCGGCACGCTGGGCGTGGAAGAACGCACCGGCGGCGGCACCGACGCGGCCTACGCGGCGCTCTCCGGCAAGCCCGTGATCGAAAGCCTGGGCCTGCCCGGCTTCGGCTACCACAGCGACAAGGCCGAGTACGTCGATATCAGCGCCATTCCGCGCCGCCTGTACATGGCAGCGCGCCTGATCATGGACCTGGGCGCCGGCAAGTAAGCCAGCCAGACAGACAGACAGACAAGAGAAGAAAACCGGAGACAACGCCATGCTGCTCAACGCAGACCAGGAAGCCATTCGCGACGCGGTGCGCGATTTCTCGCAAGCCGAACTCTGGCCCAACGCCCCGAAGTGGGACCGCGAGCACAGCTTTCCGAAGGAAGCGCACCAGGGCCTCGCGGCGCTGGGCGCCTACGGCATCTGCGTGCCCGAGGAGCATGGCGGCGCCGGCCTCGACTACCTCACGCTGGCGCTGGTGCTGGAAGAAATCGCGGCCGGCGACGGCGGCACCAGCACCGCCATCAGCGTGACCAACTGCCCCGTCAATGCCATCCTCATGCGCTACGGCAACGCGCAGCAGAAGAAGCAGTGGCTCGAGCCGCTCGCGCAGGGGAAGATGCTCGGCGCCTTCTGCCTCACCGAGCCGCAGGCCGGCAGCGATGCGTCGAGCCTGCGCACCACCGCGCGCAAGGACGGCGACGCCTACGTGATCGACGGCGTCAAGCAGTTCATCACCAGCGGCAAGAACGGCCAGGTGGCCATCGTGATCGCGGTGACCGACAAGGGCGCGGGCAAGCGCGGCATGAGCGCATTCCTCGTGCCGACCGACGCGCCCGGCTACAACGTCGCGCGCCTGGAGGACAAGCTGGGCCAGCACAGCAGCGACACCGCGCAGATCAATTTCGACGGTTGCCGCATCCCGGTGGAAAACCTCATCGGCGCCGAAGGCGAGGGCTACAAGATCGCCCTCGGCGCGCTGGAAGGCGGCCGCATCGGCATTGCCGCGCAAAGCGTGGGCATGGCGCGCAGCGCCTTCGACGTGGCGCTGGCCTATGCCAAGGAACGCCAGGCCTTTGGCGGCTCGATCTTCGACCAGCAGGCCGTGGGTTTCCGCCTCGCCGAGTGCGCAACGCAACTCGAGGCCGCGCGCCAGCTGATCTGGCATGCCGCCGCCCTGCGCGACGCCGGCCGCCCCTGCCTGAAGGAAGCGGCCATGGCCAAGCTGTTCGCCAGCGAGATGGCCGAGCGCGTGTGCAGCGCCGCCATCCAGACGCTGGGCGGCTACGGCTACGTGAACGACTTTCCGCTGGAGCGCATCTACCGCGACGTGCGCGTGTGCCAGATCTACGAAGGCACTTCGGACATCCAGAAGCTCCTGATTCAGCGCGCGCTCGCTTGAAGCGGAGCAGCGCCCGATAGCCGGTGACCCACCCGTCCGCCTGTCATCGGTTTCGATGACAGACAACCGCGCCCCGCGAGCGCAGCATGGCGGCCTCTTTTGTCGGAGGCCTTCGCCATGTCCATTTCAAGATCCGTTCCCGCCGCCGCCCTGGCCTTGCTGTGCCTGGGCGGCCTCGGCCTGCCGGCGCAGGCGCAGCAGCCCGCCGCCGCGCCCGACATCGCCACGCTGACCGCGAGCGACGCCGTGAAGCAGTTGTGCGCCGGCACCATCACCAGCGAGCAGCTGGTCGCGGCCTACATCGCCCAGGCCAAGGCCCGGGCGAATCTCAATGCCTTCATCGCGCTCGACGAAGCCGGCGCGCTGAAGCAGGCGCGCGCCGCCGATGCGCTGCGCAAACGTGGCGGCGCGTGCAAGCCGCTCGCGGGGCTGCCGGTGGCCATCAAGGACAACATACAGGTGCAGGGCCTGCCCGCGACGGCCGGCACGCCCGCGCTCAAGGGCTTCGTGCCCGGCGCCGACGCACCCGTGGTGGCCAGGCTGCGCGCGGCCGGCGCCGTCGTGCTGGGCAAGACCAACATGCACGAGCTGGCCTTCGGCGTCACCGGCTACAACCCCGCGTTCCAGAGCGGCCCCGAGGTGGGCGTGCGCAACGCCTACGACGCGAGCCGCATCGCGGGCGGCTCGTCTTCGGGCAACGGTGCGGCGCTCGGTGCGCGCATGGTGCCGGCCGCGCTCGGCACCGACACCGGCGGCTCGGTGCGCATTCCGTGCGCGTTCAACGGCTGCGCATCGCTGCGTCCGAGCATGGGCCGCTATCCGCAGCAGGGCATCGCGCCGATCTCGCACACGCGGGACACGGCCGGGCCGATGGCGCAATCGATGGCCGACGTGGCGCTGCTCGACGGCGTGATCGCCGGCGGCGCGCCGATCAGGCCCGCCGACCTGAAGCGCGTGCGGTTGGGCGTGGCGCAGGCCTTCTACGCCAATCTCGATGCCGACACGCGCGCCGCCACCGACGCCGCGCTCGCCAGGCTGCGCGGCGCCGGCGTCACGCTGGTGGACGTGGAGATGCCCAAGCTCATGGAGCTCAACGGCGCGATCGGCTTTCCGCTCGCGCTCTACGAGGCGCACGACGACATGGCGGCCTACCTGGCGAAGTACCGCACCGGCATCGACATCGCGCAGCTCGCGGCCGGCATCGCCAGCCCCGACGTCAAGGGCACCTTCGACGCCTTCGTGATCCCGCGCAAGCTGCCCGCGCCCGCCGGCACGGTCGATGCGAAGCCGGTCTACGACAACGCGATGCGCGTCGCGCGGCCCGCGCTGCAGAAGCTATACCGCGACACCTTTGCGAAGAACAGGCTCGACGCGCTGGTGTTCCCGACCGTGCCGCGCGTGGCGCTGGCCGCGGCGCCTGAAGCCAGCAGCCCGGAGAACTTCGGCGCGCTGATCCAGAACACCGACCCCGGCAGCAACGCCGGCATTCCGGGCGTGCAGCTGCCATCGGGCCTGGGCGCGACGACGGGCCTGCCCGTGGGGCTGGAACTCGACGGCCCGGCCGGCAGCGACCGCAAGCTGCTGGCCGTGGGGCTCGCCGTGGAGCGGGTGCTGGGCCGCCTGCCCGCGCCGAAGTAAGCGAAGCCGGCGTGCGCGGTCAGCGCCCGGCCGGCGGCGCGCTCCAGCCCGCGAGCGCCGCGCGGCGCTCGATGCCCAGCTTGTCGAAGATGCGCCGCAGGTAGGTGCGCACGGTGGGCACGCCCACCGCCATGCGCCGCGCGATCTCCTTGTCGGTGAGGCCTTCGCGCACGCAGCGCGCCACCTGCTGCTCGCGCTCGCTCAGCAGGCACCAGGCGGCGTCTGGCGCCTCCTGCGGTGGGGGAAGGGCGACGGCGGCGGCCGCTGCCCGTTGCGCCCGCTGCAACGCTCCCGCGAACGCCGGCTCGATCAGGTCGAGCAGCGCTTTCTCGTGGTCGCCGAAATCGCCGCGCTCCCTGCGCCGCCAGATGCGCAGGTCGCCCAGCGCGCGGTCGCCGTCGAACGCATGCAGGTTCATGCCCCAGTGCAGGCCGTCGCGCGAGAGAAAGTCGTTGAAGAACGGGGTGCGCATGAGCGCGCGCTGCGGCATCACCTCGGTCACGCGCGTGGCGCGGCGGCGCGACTGCAGCACGAAGGTGATCGGGTCGTGGTGCTGGTGCCACTGGGCGTAGCGGTCGAGGTTGGCGGCCTCCATGTTGATCGCCACGCGACCGCCGAAGCTGCGGCTCGCGGCATCCCACACGAACGAGGCGAACTGGTCCGCGCGCAGCAGGTCGAGCAGCGCCCGGCCCAATCGTTCGCGCAGCTCGTGCTCGCGATGGTCTTGCGCCAGCAGCGTGAAGACGCCGCGCAACGCGTGCTGTTCCGGGGCTGTGAGGTACATCGCCGACTTTCTTTCTGGAGCCGCTGTAACGCTAACGTTTAGCAAGCGCCGCGCCAAGGGTGGATGCCCTCGGGCGTGCGTTCGCGTGGCCGCACGGTGGCGCATGCACGGTCACATGGAACGCGCAGAATCGGTGCCAGCCCGCCCATGCCTCCGACACTCCCTTCCGGCACCGAATCCCCTTCCAGGCCGCTCCTGCAGCGGCTGCGCGACTATTGGGTCGAGGCGCCCAATGCGAATCCGCTGGTCGACCAGAGCCTGGCGCGGGCCTATGTGGTCGATACGCGAGACACGCCCTTGTCGGCGGCCGTCACCGCGGCGGTCTTCTGGATCCTGTTCCTCGTGCTGACCGGCGACCGCGGCACGCTGGTCTGGGCCGTGCTGGTGCACGCCATGCAATGGAACATGCATCGGCACCTGCATCGGCTGGACCCGGCCGCCATCGACGCCGCTTCGGCCGCGCGCACGCGCCGGCGGCTGGAGCTGCGCATGCTGTTCCCGGGGCTGGTGTGGTCACTGGCGCCGTGGCTGTTCTTTCCGCATGGCGATCTTGCGTACATCCTGCTGATGTACTTCTTCGTGAGCGGCGCGACCAGCGTCATCATCGCCGCGCTCGCGCAGTGGTGGCTGGCCGCGCTGTGCTTCGGCGTGCCGGTGTTCCTGAGCCTGGCGCTGCGGCTGGTGCTCGAGCCGGGCAGCGTGACGGTCATCATGGGCTGCCTTGCGGTGTCGCAGCTGGTCGCGGCGCTGCACTACGCGCGCAAGCAGAACCGGCTGATCGTCGGCTCCATCGAGAACGGATTCGAGAACGCGCGCCTGGCCGAGGCGCTGCGGCGGCAGCTCGAGCATGTGGCGCAGCTGGCCGCGCAGCGCGCCCGCATCTTCGCGGCCGCCAACCACGACCTGCGCCAGCCGATGCATGCGCTGGCCATCTTCGTCGACGTGCTCGACACGCGCAGCCCGCCCACCGCCGAGAACCTGCGCTTCATGCGCGACAGCGTCGATGCGCTGCGCGGATCGATCGACGCGCTGCTGGACATCGCGCAGCTCGACGGCGGCGTGGCGCCCGTGCGGCTCGAGCCCTTGCCCCTGCAGCCGCTGTTCGATGCGCTGCATGGCCGTTTCGCGGCGCTGGCCGCGGCCAAGGGGCTGCGGCTGCGCGTGCGTGCCACGCGCGCCGTGGTGCGGGCCGACGCGCGCATGCTCGCGCGGCTGCTCGGCAACCTGGTGGACAACGCGATCAAGTACACGCCCTCCGGCACGGTGCTGGTCTGTGCACGGCGCGCCGGCCGGGGACGCTGGCGCATCGAGGTGCGCGACTCCGGTGTGGGCATCGATGCGCGGCATCAGGCGCAGGTGTTCGAGGAATTCTTCCAGGTCGACAATCCCGGCCGCGACCGCAGCCGGGGGCTCGGCCTGGGCCTGTCTCTGGTGGCCAGCGTGGCGCGCGTGATGGGCTCGCGCATCGAGGTGCGGACCGCGCCTGGCAGGGGCAGCACCTTCTCGCTGGTGCTGGATGAAATGGCCGCGCCGCGCGGCGTCGCCGAAATGCCCATGCCGTCCGAACCGGAGCCCGCGGGCGCCATCCGCATCCTGGTGCTCGACGACGAGCAGCCGGTGCGCGAGGCCATGCGCTCGCTGCTGTCCGCCTGGGGCCACGAGGTGGTGCTGGCCGCCAACCCGCGCGAGGCGCTGCAGCAGGCGGGCGTTTTCGACCTGATGCTGAGCGACCTGCGCCTGGGCAGCGGCCTTTCCGGGCTGGCCGCCGCGCAGGCCCTGCAGGCGGTCGGCAAGGCGCGCAACGTGGTCATCCTCACGGGCGAAACGGCCCATGCCAACAGGGCCGAAGTGGAGCGCGCCGGCTATGCGCTGATCTACAAGCCGGCCGACGCGCGCGCCCTGCGCGAGGCCATTGCCGACAGCCTGCCCGCATAGCCGCGGGCTTGCCCTGTCGGCACCCGGCCCGCGAGGTGTTCCAATAGCGGTCTTCATGAGTGCCATCGATCCCACCACCGGACCTTGCCCCTGCGGCCGTACCGACCGCCGCGACAAGCCCATCGGCTACGCCCTGTGCTGCGGCCGCTATCTCGACGATTTCGAGAACACGCCGGCGCCAGACGCCGAATCGCTGATGCGTTCGCGCTACTCGGCCTTCGTGCTCGAACGCGGCGCCTACCTGCTCGCCACCTGGGACGCGTCCAAACGGCCGGCCTCCATCGAGTTCGAGCCCGGCGTCAAGTGGCTGGGGCTGGACATCCGCTCGCGCTCGGTGCTCGACGCCGACCACGCGGAGGTCGAGTTCGTCGCCCGCCAGCGCAGCGCGGCCACCGGCGCGGCCACCCGGCTGCACGAGCGCAGCCGTTTCGTGCGCGAGGGCGCGCGCTGGTTCTACCTCGACGGCGACCTGCAGCAGCCCCTGGCTTGACGCGCCGGTCGGCGGCTCGCACAATCGTCCCCGCTCCGGGGTGCACGCATGTGGCGTGCTGAGATGGCAAAGCTGCCGACCCGCGAACTTGATCCGGGTCATACCGGCGTAAGAAGAGCTGCACTCCCTGACTCCGGTCCGCCACTGCCTTTTTCGTGGCGGGTTTCCCGAAGTCCACCGAGCGATTGCGGAGCACCCTTTCCCTTACAAGGAGTGCCTCCCGATGAATGCCCCCGACAAGTTCACCTCGCTGCTTTCGCTCACGCGCGAGCCCTTTCCCGCGTCCCACAAGTGCCTGATTCCGGGCAGCCGGCCCGACCTGAACGTGCCCGTGCGCGACGTGCGGCTGACCAACGGCGAGACCGTCTCGCTCTACGACACCTCCGGCCCCTACACCGACCCGAAGGTCGAGATCGACGTGCGCCGCGGCCTGCCCGACGTGCGCGGCGCCTGGGTCGTCGAGCGCGGTGACACGGAAAGTTACGAAGGCCGCACGCACCACGCGCTGGACGACGGCGCCAAGAACGAAGACCGCGACGCCCAGCGCCTGGCCGAACTGCGCGCCGGTGCCTCGGCGCTGCAGCGCCAGCCGCGCCGCGCCAAGTCGGGTGCCAACGTCACGCAGATGCACTACGCGCGCCGCGGCATCGTCACGCCCGAGATGGAATACGTGGCCCTGCGCGAGAACGGCAAGCGCGAGTGGATGGCCGAGTACCTCGCCAACGAGGAGCGCGCCAAGCGCGTGATGGGCAACCCGATGGGCGCGAGCATTCCGCGCATCATCACGCCCGAGTTCGTGCGCGACGAGGTGGCGCGCGGCCGCGCCATCATTCCGGCCAACATCAACCACCCCGAAGTCGAGCCCATGGCCATCGGACGCAACTTCAAGGTGAAGATCAACGCCAACATCGGCAACTCCGCCGTCACCTCGAGCATCGAGGAAGAGGTCGAGAAGCTGGTGTGGGCCATCCGCTGGGGCGCCGACAACGTGATGGACCTGTCGACCGGCAAGAACATCCACACCACGCGCGACTGGATCGTGCGCAATTCGCCGGTGCCCATCGGCACGGTGCCGATCTACCAGGCGCTCGAGAAGGTGGGCGGCGTGGCCGAAGACCTCACCTGGGAGATCTACCGCGACACGCTCATCGAGCAGGCGGAGCAGGGCGTCGACTACTTCACCATCCACGCCGGCCTGCGCCTGCCGTTCATCCACCTGACGGCCGACCGCATGACGGGCATCGTGTCGCGCGGCGGCTCGATCATGGCCAAGTGGTGCATCGCGCATCACAAGGAGAGCTTCCTCTACACGCACTTCGAGGACATCTGCGACATCATGAAGGCCTACGACGTGAGCTTCTCGCTCGGCGACGGCCTGCGCCCCGGCTCGGGCGCCGACGCGAACGACGAGGCGCAGTTCGCCGAGCTGCGCACGCTGGGCGAACTCACGCAGATTGCCTGGAAGCACGACGTGCAGACCATGATCGAAGGCCCGGGCCACGTGCCGATGCACATGATCCAGTCGAACATGGACGAGCAGCTCAAGCACTGCCACGAAGCGCCGTTCTACACGCTCGGGCCGCTGACCATCGACATCGCGCCGGGCTACGACCACATCGCCAGCGCCATCGGCGCGGCCATGATCGGCTGGGCCGGCACCGCGATGCTGTGCTACGTGACGCCGAAGGAACACCTGGGCCTGCCCGATCGCGACGACGTGAAGCAGGGAATCATTGCCTACAAGATCGCCGCGCATGCGGCCGACGTTGCCAAGGGACACCCGGGGGCGCGCTCGCGCGACGACGCGCTGAGCAAGGCGCGCTTCGAGTTCCGCTGGCAGGACCAGTTCAACCTGGGCCTGGACCCCGACACCGCGCGCGAATTCCACGACGAGACCTTGCCCAAGGATTCCAGCAAGGTGGCGCATTTCTGCTCCATGTGCGGCCCCAAGTTCTGCTCGATGAAGATCACGCAGGAAGTGCGCGAGTACGCCGCGAAGAAGGGCGTGGCCGAAGCCGAGGCCATGACCGAGGGCATGGAAGAGAAGTCGAAGGAATTCATGGCGGGCGGCGGCGAGATCTACATCCCGATCAAGGCCGTGTCCTGAGCTTGTCGCGGGGTCGTTGCTACCATGGAGGCATGACCCCTTTTCCCTTTTCCGCGGTCCTGTTCGACTGCGACGGCGTCCTCGTCGATTCCGAACCCATCACCAACCGCGTGCTCGCCGAAATGCTCGGCGAGCTGGGCTGGCATCTCAGCACCGAGGAATCGATGAACACCTTCACCGGCAAGGCGGTGAAGGACGAGGCCGCGCTCATCGAATCGAAGACCGGCGTGAAGATCACCGACGAGTGGCTGCGCAGCTTCCGCGCGCGCCGCAACGAAGCGCTGGAGCGCGACCTCGTCGCCATTCCGAACGCACCGGCCGCGATTCGCGCGATCCATGCGCGGCTCAAGGGCCGCATCGCCTGCGCCTCGGGCGCCGACCGCCACAAGGTCGAGCTGCAACTGGCCAAGGTGGGCTTGCTCGACTGCTTCCAGGGCCGCATCTTCAGCGGGCATGAAATGCCGCGCTCCAAGCCGCACCCCGACGTGTACCTGGCGGCGGCCGAGGCGCTGGGCGTCGATCCGCGCCGCTGCGCCATCGTCGAGGACACCGTCACCGGCGCGATGGCCGGCGTGGCCGCCGGCGCCACCGTGTTCGGCTACAGCACCGGCGAATCGGGCCACAGCGGGCCGGGGCCGCTGCTGAGCGTGGGCGTGGTGCGCGTGTTCAGCGACATGGCCGAATTGCCCGCGCTGCTTTCGGGCTACGACCTGCAGGCGGCCTGAGTTTCTGGTGCAATGAAGGGCAACCACAGCCCTTCAGCACAGGAACATCACCTCATGACTTCCGAATACAAGACCGAGCAACCCGACCGCACCGAGATCGATGCGCTCACCGGCCCCGCCGTGGTCGAGTTCGGCACCAACTGGTGCGGCATCTGCAAGGCCGCGCAGCCGAACATCGCCGAGGCCTTCGCGAAGTATCCGGACGTGCGCCGCATCAAGGTCGAAGACGGCAGCGGCCGGCCGCTGGGCCGCTCGTTCAACGTGCGGCTGTGGCCCACGCTGGTGTTCATGCGCGACGGCAAGGAAGTCGCCAAGCTGGTGCGTCCCGAAGACAGCCAGTCCATTGCCGACGCACTCGCATCCATCACCCAGCCGGCCTGACGCACCGCCCGGAACGCCGGTTGCTTTCATGAAAAACTGGAAGCAATCGCGCAGATAAATTCATTTCTCGCGGGCGCCGGTCGCGTCCAGAATCCGCGTTCATGACGATGAACATCGCGGTACTGGACGACTACTTCGACACCCTGCGCACGCTGCCCTGCTTTCGCAAGCTGGACGGCCACCGCGTGACGGTCTGGAACGACCATGTCGACGACCCCGACCTGCTCGCAAGCAGGCTCGCCGATGCGGACGCGGTGGTGCTGATCCGCGAACGCACCGCGCTGCGGGCCGCGTTGCTCGAACGCCTGCCCCGCCTGCGGCTCATCAGCCAGCGCAGCGTGTATCCGCACATCGACATCGAGGCCTGCACGCGGCTCGGCATCGTGGTGTCGTCGGACCAGCATCCGGGCACCCCGTCCTATGCGGCGGCCGAGCTGACCTGGGCCCTGCTGCTGTGCGCGGCCCGGCGGCTTCCCCAACAAATGGCCTCGCTGCAGCGGGGCGACTGGCAGGCCGGCGTGGGCTCCACGTTGCGGGGCAAGACGCTGGGCATCTACGGTTACGGGCGCATCGGCGCCACCGTGGCGGGCTACGCCGAAGCCTTCGGCATGAAGGTGTTGGTGTGGGCGCGGCCCGATTCGCTGCAGCGTGCGCTGGCGGACGGCCGGCAACCGGCGCCGGACCGCGACACCTTCTTCGGCGAATGCGATGCCATTTCCCTGCACATGCGGCTGGTGCCCGATACCCGGGGCATCGTGCGCCGAGAGGACCTGGCGCGCATGAAGCCCACCGCCATCCTCGTGAACACCAGCCGCGCGGGGCTCGTCGAGCCCGGTGCGCTGGTCCAGGCCCTGCAGGCGGGCCGCCCGGGAATGGCGGCCGTGGATGTCTACGAAACCGAGCCGCTCACCGATCCGGCCGACCCGCTGATCTCCATGCCCAACGTCGTGTGCACGCCTCACATCGGCTATGTCACGCGCGAGGAATACGACCTGCAGTTCTCCGATGTCTTCGACCAGATCACCGCCTTTGCCGGCGGTCATCCGATCAACGTGGTCAACCCCGACGTGCTGAGCCACATGCGGGGCGTTCCCGGACCATGAACGCCGAGCTGCAGCGGCTGGCAGCGCAGGCCGACCTCCAGTCGGAGCGCCAGATGCCGCTGCGCCTGCGCTTCGGCTTTGCCTGCGTGCAGCGCGTGCGACATCTGCTGGAGTCGCCGGAAGCCGTGGAGGCTCTGGACACCCTCGGCGCCTGCGTCGAAGGCCGATGCGATGAGGCCGCATTGGCGCAGGTGCAGGCGCGCATGGCAAACGTCGCGCGCAGCCACCCGGGCTCGGCATCCATCGATGCGTCGGCGCACGCGGCGGTCTCCGCGACCTATGCCGTGTTCCGCGCGGTGAGCGGCCATGCATTGCAGGCGGCCGAGTACGCCGCCTATGCCACGGTCTATGCCTACGGCGCCTATGCCCTGGCGGACCCCGATGCGTTCGCGGAAGAGTTCGCGTGGCAGGTTTCGGCGTTCCGCATGCTCGTCGCACAAGAGGCCTGCTAGAGCCCCAGCTGCCGAAAGTCCCGCGGCGCATGCCCCGTCCACTGCAGGAACGCCCGCGAAAAGCTCTTCTCGTTACGAAACCCCACCGCCAGCGCCACCTGCTTGATCGGCCGCGTGGTGCGTCGCAGCAACTCCACCGCCAGTTCATGGCGCACCTCGTTCTTCAGCGTCTGCAGCGAGGTGCCTTCCTCGTGCAGCTGCCGGTGCAGCGTGCGGCCCGACACGTTCAGCAGCCCCGCCAGCGCCTCGGCCGTGGTCGCCTCGCTGGCACGCGAGCGCAGCAGTTCGCGCACGCGCTGCCCCAGCAGCCGGTCGCGGCGGTATTGCAGGATGGTGAGCGGCAGCGCGCGCTTGAGCATGGTGCGCAAAGCGCGTTCGTCGCGCTGCAGCGGCAGGGCGAGATAACGCTCGTCGAAGCTGATGCCCGCCTGCGGCGCGTCGAACCGCACCTCGGGCGTGAACATCGGCGCATAGGCGTCGCTGTGCGGCGGCGCGGCAAACGGAAAGCTGGCGCTGCGCAGCGAGATGCGCGAGTCGATCGCCCAGCACATGTAGCCGTGCATGAAGCGCAGGCTGGTCACCAGGCAGAACTCGCGGAAGGCGTCGTCCAGCGGGCGGTTCTCGGTGATGCGCAGGGTGGCCACGCCGCCGGCTACCTCGAGCGCCAGGCCGATGTCGTCGGTCAGCAGCCGGTGGTGGCGGCACCAGCGCTTGATGGCCACGCCCAGGTCGGGCGAGGTGAGCGAGGCGCGGCACAGCATGCCGTAGCTGCCCCAGGGCAGGCGCCGCGAGAACCAGCCCAGGGCCTCGTCGTCCAGCTCCTGCATGGCGTGCTCCGACAGCGCTTCGAACTGCGCGGCGGTCACTCGCGCGCCTGGCCGCGCCAGCTCGCGCGGCGTGATCTGTGCCGCCTTCAGGGCTTCGGCCGGGTCCACGCCGTAGCGCTCGTAGCCTTGCACGATGGCTCTCACGAAGGCCATCGGCGTGACGGCGCGGGCGGGTCTGAGAAAGGACGGGGACGACATGGCTGGGCGGATCGGTCGTGGCGCAATTTGCAACCATTGTGGCGCCAATTGCGCAGCGCCCAGGCGTAAGCTGCGATCTTTCAAGCGCCATCCAGCGCGGGTAGCACTGCGCGCCGACCCCTTCAGAGGAGACAAGACACATGCACGATCCCGGCCTGAACTTCGATCTGGGCGAGACCATCGACTCGCTGCGCAGCGCGATCCAGGACTTCGCCGCCAACGAGATCGCCCCCCGCGCCGCCGACATCGATCGCGACAACCTGTTCCCGCACGACCTCTGGCAAAAGCTGGGCGAACTCGGCCTGCACGGCATGACGGTGAAGGAAGAGTTCGGCGGCACCGAACTGGGCTACCTGGCGCACATCGTGGCCATGGAAGAAGTGTCGCGCGCCTCGGCCTCGGTAGGCCTCTCATACGGCGCGCACTCCAACCTGTGCGTGAACCAGATCCACCGCAACGGCAGCGACGCGCAGAAGAAGAAGTACCTGCCCAAGCTGGTGAGCGGCGAGCACGTGGGCGCGCTGGCCATGAGCGAGCCCAATGCCGGCTCCGACGTGGTGAGCATGAAGCTCAAGGCCGAGAAGAAGAACGGCTACTACGTGCTCAACGGCGGCAAGATGTGGATCACCAACGGCGGCGACGCCGACACGCTGGTCATCTACGCCAAGACAGAACCCGAGATGGGCGCGCGCGGCATGACGGCCTTCATCGTCGAGAAGGGCTTCAAGGGCTTTTCGGCCGGCAACAAGCTCGACAAGCTCGGCATGCGCGGCTCCAACACCTTCCCGCTGTTCTTCGACAACTGCGAAGTGCCCGAAGAGAACGTGCTGGGCGGCGAAGGCATGGGCGCCAAGGTGCTGATGAGCGGCCTCGACTACGAGCGCGCGGTGCTCTCGGGCGGCCCGCTGGGCATCATGGCCGCCTGCATGGACGCGGTGCTGCCCTTCATTCACGACCGCAAGCAGTTCGGCCAGAGCATCGGCGAGTTCCAGCTGATGCAGGGCAAGCTGGCGGACATGTACTCCACCTGGCAGGCCACGCGCGCCTACGTGTACGCCGTGGGCAAGGCCTGCGACCGCAACGACCATGCGCGCACCTTCCGCAAGGACGCTGCCGGCGCCATCCTGTATTCGGCCGAGAAGGCGACCTGGATGGCCGGCGAGGCGATCCAGACGCTGGGCGGCGTGGGCTACACGAAAGAGTTCCCGGTCGAGCGGCTCTGGCGCGACGCGAAGCTGTACGAGATCGGTGCGGGCACGAGCGAGATCCGGCGCATGCTGATCGGTCGCGAGCTGTTCGCCGAAACGGCATAAGCTGTTTTTCTCCCTCCCCTTCCGGGGGAGGGCAGGGGTGGGGGCAAGAGGTGTTCGATGAGGCCTTGGGCTGAACAAGTGCCGCTTGCCCCCATCCCAACCTTCCCCCGGAAGGGGAAGGGGCCAGACAAGGAGACAAGGAAATGAACATGACTGCAGCACTGACCGAGAGCTACGGCAAGGGCGCCACCGACGTCCCCCTCATCGAACAACCCATCGGCGACTTCTTCGACGACATGGTCTCGAAGCAGCCCGACCGCGAAGCGCTCATCAGCCGCCACGAAGGCCAGCGCTTCACCTACCGTGAACTGCAGACCGAATCCAACAAGCTCGCCAGTGCGCTGCTCGGCCTGGGGTTGAAGACCGGCGACCGCGTCGGCATCTGGTCGCACAACAACGTGCCATGGGTGCTGATGCAGATCGCCACCGCCAAGGTCGGCCTGATCCTCGTCAACATCAACCCGGCCTACCGCACCTCGGAGCTCGAATACGCGCTCAACAAGGTCGGCTGCAAGGTGCTGGTGACGATGGCGCAGTTCAAGACCAGCGACTACCTGGGCATGTTGCGCGAGCTGGGCCCCGCGCGCCTGCCGCTGCTGCAGCACACCTTCTGGATCGACAAGCCCGGCCAGGGCGACGAACAGCCCGGCATGCAGCGCTTCAGCCAGCTGCTGGCCAGCGGCGATGCGGCCGACCCGCGCATCGCGCAGATCCAGAAGACGCTGAAGGCCACCGACCCCATCAACATCCAGTTCACCAGCGGCACCACGGGCTTTCCCAAGGGCGCGACGCTCACGCACCGCAACATCCTGAACAACGGCTTCTTCATCGGCGAATGCATGAAGCTGTCGCCCGTCGACAAGCTGTGCATTCCGGTGCCGCTGTACCACTGCTTCGGCATGGTGCTGGGCAACCTGGCCTGCCTCACGCACGGCTCGGCCATCGTGTACCCGAACGACGGCTTCGATCCGCTCACCGTGCTGGAGACGGTGCAGGCCGAGAAGTGCACCGGCCTGCACGGCGTGCCCACCATGTTCATCGCCGAGCTCGACCATCCGCGCTTCAAGGAGTTCGACCTGTCGACCTTGCGCACCGGCATCATGGCCGGCTCGCCGTGCCCCATCGAGGTGATGAAGCGCGTGGTCAGCCAGATGCACCTGAGCGAGATCACCATCGCCTACGGCATGACCGAGACCAGCCCCGTGAGCTGCCAGAGCAGCACCGACACGCCGCTGGACCGCCGCGTGTCGACCGTGGGCACGGTGCAGCCGCACCTCGAGGTGAAGATCGTCGACCCCGAGACCGGCGCCATCATGCCGCCAGGCCAGTCGGGCGAGCTGTGCACGCGCGGCTACTCTGTGATGCACGGCTACTGGGACGACGAGCCCAAGACGCGCGAAGCCATCGACGCCGAGCACTGGATGCACACCGGCGACCTCGCCACCATGGACGCCGAGGGCTACGTCAACATCGTCGGCCGCATCAAGGACCTGGTGATCCGCGGCGGCGAGAACATCTATCCGCGCGAGATCGAAGAGTTCCTGTATCGCCACCCCAAGGTGCAGGACGTGCAGGTGGTCGGCCTGCCCGACAGGAAGTACGGCGAGGAGCTGTGCGCCTGGATCATCGTCAAGCCCGGCCAGACCGCGACCGACACCGAGATCCGCGACTTCTGCAAGGGCCAGATCGCGCATTACAAGGTGCCGAAGTACATCCAGTTCGTCACCGAATTCCCGATGACCGTGACCGGCAAGATCCAGAAATTCAAGATCCGCGATGCCATGACCGAGCAACTCGGCCTCCAGCAAGAAAAGACAGCATGAGCAAAATCGAAACGAAATTGAACGCGCGTTCGGCCGACTTCCAGGCCAATGCAGCCGCCATGCGCGCGCTGGTCGACGACCTGCACAAGCAGTTCGCGAAAGTGGAACAGGGCGGCGGCGAGGCCGCGCGCGCCAAGCACACGGCGCGCGGCAAGCTGCTGCCGCGCGACCGCGTGGCCGAGCTGCTCGACCCGGGCACGCCATTCCTCGAAATCGCGCCGCTGGCCGCGCATGCGATGTACCTCGACGGCAAGGGCGTGGAGTCCGCGCCGGGCGCCGGCATCATCACCGGCATCGGCCGCGTGAACGGTGTCGACTGCATGATCGTGTGCAACGACGCGACGGTGAAGGGCGGCACCTACTACCCGCTGACCGTCAAGAAGCACCTGCGCGCGCAGGAGATCGCCGAGCAGAACCGCCTGCCCTGCATCTACCTGGTCGACTCGGGCGGTGCCAACCTGCCGAACCAGGACGAGGTGTTCCCCGACCGCGACCACTTCGGCCGCATCTTCTACAACCAGGCCAACATGAGCGCCCAGGGCATCCCGCAGATCGCGGTGGTCATGGGCTCGTGCACGGCGGGTGGCGCGTACGTGCCGGCAATGAGCGACGAATCGATCATCGTCAAGAACCAGGGCACGATCTTCCTGGGCGGCCCGCCGCTCGTGAAGGCGGCCACGGGCGAAGTCGTCACCGCCGAAGACCTGGGCGGCGGCGACGTGCACACGCGCCTGTCGGGCGTGGTCGACCACCTCGCGCAGAACGACCTGCATGCGCTGGCGCTCGCGCGCACTGCGGTGGCGAACCTCAATGCGAAGAACGCGGGCGCCGAGGCCGCGGACGGCAAGGCGGTGCGCGCCCCCGAGTTCCCGCGCGAAGAGCTGTACGGCGTGATCCCCACCGACACGCGCAAGCCCTTCGACGTGCGCGAGATCATCGCGCGCATCGTCGACGGCAGCGAGTTCCACGAGTTCAAGGCGCGCTTCGGCGCCACGCTGGTGTGCGGCTTCGCCGAGATCGAAGGCATGCCGGTGGGCATCATCGCCAACAACGGCATCCTGTTCAGTGAATCGGCGCAGAAGGGCGCGCACTTCATCGAGCTGTGCTGCCATCGCAAGATTCCGCTGGTGTTCCTGCAGAACATCACCGGCTTCATGGTGGGCCGCAAGTACGAGAACGAAGGCATCGCGCGCCACGGCGCCAAGATGGTGACGGCCGTGGCCACGGCCAACGTGCCCAAGTTCACCGTCATCATCGGCGGCAGCTTCGGCGCCGGCAACTACGGCATGTGCGGCCGCGCGTACAGCCCGCGCTTCCTCTGGATGTGGCCCAACGCGCGCATCAGCGTCATGGGCGGCGAGCAGGCCGCGAGCGTGCTGGCCACGGTGAAGCGCGACGGCATCGAGCTCAAGGGCGGCAGCTGGAGCAAGGAAGAGGAAGAAGCCTTCAAGGCCCCGATCCGCCAGCAGTACGAAGACCAGGGCCACCCCTACTACGCCACCGCGCGGCTGTGGGACGACGGCATCATCGATCCGGCCGACACCCGTCGCGTGCTGGCGCTGGGCCTGGCGGCCGCGCGCAATGCGCCGGTGCCCGAGCCGAAGTTCGGCATCTTCCGGATGTAGGAAGCGTCGAAGGAGTCCGTCATGACGCTGCGCAAGCTCGGGTTCATCGCCGCCGCACTGCTGTGCTTCGCGCTCGGCGCGCAGGCGCAGGACGTGGCGCGCCGCGACATCGAGATTCCGATGGCGGTCAAGGGCCTCTTCGGCGAATCGCGGCTCAAGCTCGCGGCCACCGAATACAAGCCCGCGGGCGATGGGCCGTTCCCGGTGCTGGTGATCAACCACGGCACGCCGCGTTCGCCTTCGGACTTCGCGAAGATGCAGGACCGCTATGCGCGCCAAGCCGAGCTGTTCGCGCGGCACGGCTTCCTGGTCATCAACCCGATGCGGCGCGGCTACGGCAAGTCCGACGGGCCGTGGGCCGAGAACTACTTCAGCTGCAGCAAGCCCGACTACGTGCAGGCCGGTCTCGAAAGCGCCAAGGACATCTCCGCCGCGCTCGACTACGCCCGCGCACTGCCCTATGCCGACGCGCAGCACATCGTGCTGCTGGGCAAGTCGGCCGGCGGCTTCGGCGTGCTGGCGCTGTCGAGCCTGAACCCGGCCGGCGTGATCGGCACCATCAACTTCGCTGGCGGACGCGGTTCGCGCGGACCCGACGACGTGTGCAACGAAGCCAGCCTGGTCGATGCCTTCGGCCGCTATGCCTCGACCACGAAGGTGCCGATGCTGTGGGTCTACTCGGAGAACGACCATTTCTTCGGCCCCGCATTGGCCGGCCGGCTGCTGGCCGCCTACCAGGCCAAGGGCGTCGACGTGCGCTTTGAGGGCGTGCCGCCCTACGGCGACGACGGCCATTCCTTCTTCGAAGGACGCGGCAACGCGGCCATCTGGGTGCCGATGGTGGACCAGTTCCTCGCGAAGCTGGGACTGCCGCAGCGCCTTCAATGAACAGACGACAAGAGACATGAGCGACAACCACTACAGCAAGCTGCAACTGCGCATCGACGGCGCCATCGCCCGCATCTGGCTCGACCAGCCCGACGCGCGCAACGCCTTCGACGACATCGTCATCGCCGAACTGACGCGGGCCTTCACCGAGGCCGGCGCCGCGCCGCAGGTCAAGGCCATCGTGCTGGGCGCCAACGGCTCGGCCTTCTGCGCGGGCGCGAACCTCAACTGGATGCGCCGCATGGCCGACTACACGCGCGACGAGAACATCGCCGACGCGGGCAAGCTGGCCGGGATGCTGCGCACCATCGCCGAATGCCCCAAGCCGACCATCGCGCGCGTGCAGGGCGACGTGTATGCGGGCGGCATGGGGCTCGTGGCCGCATGCGACATGGCCGTGAGCGTGGACACCGCCTGGTACTGCCTGAGCGAAGTGAAGATCGGCCTCGTGCCCGCGACCATCAGCCCCTACGTGCTGCGGGCGATGGGCACGCGCGCCTCGCAGCGCTACTTCCTGACGGCGGAGCGTTTCACCGCCGCCGAGGCGCACCGCATCGGCTTCGTGCATGAAGTGGTGGCAGCCGATGCGCTCGATGCCAAGGTCGACGAGCTGCTGAAGGCGCTCACGGGTGCCAGCCCTGCGGCCGTGCGCGCCTGCAAGCAACTGATCGACGACGTGGCCGGCCGCGAGATCGACGCCGCGCTGATCGCGAAGACGGTCGAGGGCATCGCCGACATCCGCGCGAGCGAAGAAGGCCGCGAGGGCGTGCAGGCCTTCCTGCAGAAGCGCAAGCCGTCGTGGCTGGACACCGGCAAGGCCTGAGATGCCGCAGCGCCCACTCATCGAACGCATGGACGCCTGGCTGGCCGCGAACCGCGCCGACTATCGCGCCGCGCTTCAACCGGGCGTGGGCGACGACGAGCTCGACGCCTTCGAAGCCAGGTTCTCGCTGAAGCTGCCCGAGGCCTTCCGCGCGCTCTACCGCTGGCGCAACGGCCAGCCGAACAGCAGCTTCGACAGCCTGCAGGACAACCGCATGTTCAGCGCGCTCGAGGACATCGCCGACACCAAGGAGATGCTCGACGACATGATCGGCAGCGACTTCGAAGACCCCGCCACCTGGCGACGCGGCTGGGTGCCTTTCCTGTCGAATGGCGGCGGCAGCTACCTGTGCGTGGACATCGATGCCGAAGGCGGCGGCCAGCCGGGGCAGCTCGTCGCCTTCTGGAAGGCGGACGAAGACCGCCCCGTCGAGCATGCGTCGGTCGAGGCGTGGCTCGCGGACCTCGTGGCTTCCATGGAAGCCGGCACCATCGAGTTCGACTGAAGAAGGGGCAACGCCATGAACACCGGCCTCGACATGCCCCAGCTCATCGCGCTGGCCGCCGCCATCGGCTGGGCCAGTGGCGTGCGGCTGTACCTGGTGGTGCTGCTGACGGGCATCGTCGGCTACTTCGGCTGGGTGCCGTTGCCGAGCGGGCTGCAGTTGCTGGCGCATCCGGTGGTCATCGCGGCCAGCGGCTTCATGGTGTTCATCGAGTTCTTCGCCGACAAGATTCCCGGCCTCGATTCGCTGTGGGACGTGGTGCACACCGCCATCCGCATTCCGGCCGGCGCCGCGCTCGCGGCCAGCGTGTTCGGCGCCGACCATGGCGTGATGGCCATCGTGGCGGCGCTGCTGGGCGGCGGCTTCGCGGCCACGGCGCATGCGGCCAAGGCCACCACGCGCGCGGCCATCAACACCTCGCCCGAGCCGTTCTCGAACGTGGGCGCCTCGCTGGTCGAAGACTCCATGGTGCCCGCGGGGCTGTGGCTGGCGGTGGCGCACCCTGTCGTCTTTCTCGTGCTGTTCGTGCTGGTGCTTGTGCTGAGCGTGTGGCTCATCCGCAAGAGCTGGCGTTTCCTCAAGGCGCTGTTCGCCCGCGTGGCCCGCATCTTCAGCGGCCGACCCGATCCGGGCGTGGTGCCCGCGTTTCAACTGAAAAAGAATCCTCCGGGAGACACTCCGAATGTTTAAGAAGATCCTTATCGCCAATCGTGGCGACCAGCCGCGAAGCGGCGCAGTGGCGAAGCCAAATTGCCGGGCACGCGCAGCGTGCGCAGGCGATTTCACCGCGAAGGCCCTCCATGTTTAAAAAGATACTTATCGCTAATCGCGGTGAAATTGCCTGCCGCGTCGCGGCCACTGCCCGCCGCATGGCGATTCGCACGGTCGCCGTGTATTCCGATGCCGACGCGCATGCCAACCACGTGCGCGCATGCGACGAGTCGGTGCACCTCGGCGGCAGTGCGCCTAAAGACAGCTACCTGCGCTGGGAAAAGATTCTCGAAGCCGCCAAGGCCACGGGCGCGGAAGCGGTGCACCCGGGCTACGGATTCCTGAGCGAGAACGAAGAGTTCGCGCGGGCCTGCGCCGAAGCGGGGCTGGTCTTCATCGGGCCCCCGCCCTCGGCCATCAAGGCGATGGGCCTGAAGGCCGAGTCGAAGCAGCTGATGGAAAAGGCCGGCGTGCCGCTGGTGCCCGGCTACCACGGCCATGACCAGGACCCGGCGCTGCTGCAGCGCGAGGCCGACCGCATCGGCTACCCGGTGCTCATCAAGGCCAGTGCCGGTGGCGGCGGCAAGGGCATGCGCGCGGTCGACAAGGCGGAAGACTTTGCCGCCGCGCTGGCTTCGTGCAAGCGCGAGGCGATCAACAGCTTCGGCGACGACGCGGTGCTGATCGAAAAATACGTGCAACGCCCGCGCCATATCGAAATCCAGGTGTTCGGCGACACGCACGGCAACTATGTCTACCTGTTCGAGCGCGATTGCTCGGTGCAGCGCCGCCACCAGAAGGTGCTGGAAGAAGCGCCCGCGCCCGGCATGACCGAGGCCATGCGCAAGCAGATGGGCGATGCGGCCGTGGCGGCAGCGCGCGCCGTGAACTACGTGGGCGCGGGAACCGTCGAGTTCATCGTCGAGCAGCGAGAAGGCGGCGAGATGAACTTTTTCTTCATGGAGATGAACACGCGACTGCAGGTGGAGCATCCTGTGACTGAAGCCATCACGGGGCTCGACCTCGTCGAATGGCAACTGCGCGTGGCCTCGGGCGAAGCATTGCCTGCCAAGCAGGCCGACCTGAAGATCCACGGCCACGCCATCGAGGCGCGCATCTGCGCCGAGAACCCCGACAACAACTTCCTGCCCGCCACCGGCACGCTGCGCGTGTACCGCAAGCCGACTGCCACGGCCTTCCAGCGCAGCCGCGTGCGCATCGATGACGGCGTGCGCGAGGGCGGCGAGATCTCGCCCTTCTACGACTCGATGATCGCCAAGCTCATCGTGCACGGCAGCACGCGCGAAGAGGCGCTGGCGCGGCTCGATGCCGCGCTGGCGCAGGTGCAGATCGTGGGCGTTTCGACCAATGTGCAGTTCCTGCGCGGCATCCTGGCGACCGAATCGTTCTCGAAGGCCAACCTCGACACCGCGCTGATCGAGCGCGAACGCGCGGTGCTGTTCGACCGCGAGACGCTGGGCCTGCCGCTGGCCGCCGCCGCCGCCATCACGCGCACGCTGATCACCGAATGGCCCGGGAAGATGCCCGACCCGTTCGCGCGCCGCGACGGCTGGCGCTCGCTGGGCGAATACCGGCGCCATTTCGACTTCGAGTTCCGCGGTGCGGAGCAGACGGCCGTGCTGATCTACAAGCGCGATGGCAGCCTGTGGCTGGAAGCCGGCGGCGCTGAAGGCCCGCTGGTGATCGGCCAGTTCCCCGGCGGTGAATTCGAGGTCGAGTTCGCGGGCAACCGCCAGACGCTCGACGTGCACCTGGACGGCGCCACCGCCCACGTCTTCGCGTCGAAGGGCGCCACGAAGATCACCACCATCGACCGCCTCGCGCACGCGGGCGACGCGCAGGCCGAAGGCGGCCGGCTCACCGCGCCGATGCCCGGCAAGGTGGTGTCGTTCGCGGTGAAGGCTGGCGACAAGGTCAGCCGCGGCCAGCCGCTGGCGGTGATGGAAGCCATGAAGATGGAGCACACCATCGCCGCGCCGGCGGACGGCACCGTGGAGGAGCTGCTGTTCGCCCCCGGCGAGCAGGTGGCCGAAGGCGACGAATTGTTGCGAATGGCCGCGGCAACGGTTTAACCCCGTTCCGGGCGCTGGCCCGTATCAGCTGCGGTAGTCATTCTTTCAAGGGATCTTCATGACCGCTCGCACGCCTTCCGGCTCTTCTTCTTTCTTCGCCCGCCACCGGTCGGGCCTTGCGCTGCTGGCCCTGGCGGCCGCCCTGTCGCTGGCCGGCTGCGGCCGCAACAACGGCCACGACGAATCGCTCGCCCGCCCGGCGCCGCCGCCCGCGCCGATGCAGGCACCCGCCGGCTATGGCGGCGGCATGGCGATGAAGGAGTCGCGCGCGCGCATGGCCGACACGGCGGCGGAGCCCTCCGCGTCCGAGGCGTCGCCGCAAGATTCGCCGCTGCAGCGCTTCCTGGCCGTGCGGCAGGACCTGAACGTCGAAGTGCCGGCCGAGCAACTGGCCGACGCCTGGGGCAAGGTGCGCGACCTGTGCGGCACGCTCAAGTGCGAGCTGCTGTCGTCCTCGCTGCTGCGCGAAACGCCGCAGCAGCCCGGCAACGCCATGCTCGAGATGCGGGTGGAACCCGCCGATGTGGACAAGCTGCTCGGCGGGCTGGCCGGCGTGGCGAACGTGGTCTCGCACACCACCACCAGCGAGGACAAGACCGCCGAGGTCATCGATGTCGAGGCCCGCATCAAGAACCGCACCGAGTTCCGCGACAGCTTGCGCGTCATGCTGCGCGACACCGTCACCAAGCGCACCATGGTCGACCTGCTGGCGATCCAGCGCACGCTGTCGGACACCCAGGCCGAGCTCGACGCCATCGCCACGCAGCGCAAGGTGCTGGCACAGGAAACCAGCAAGCAGCACATCCAGATCCAGTTCACGCCCAAGCGCGCGCTGGTGAGCAACGGCGACGGCTACAGCCCGATGCGGCATGCGCTGCGCAACGCGGGCTCGGTGCTGGCGGAAAGCGTGGGCGCGCTCATCACCTTCGTCGCGGCGGTGCTGCCGTGGCTGGTGCTGGTGGTGCTGCCGCTGGGCTGGCTGGTGCGGGTGTTGTGGCGCCGCCGCCGTTCCAAGATGGCGTGAGGCCCATACTCGGGTCTGCCCGCCGAACCCAGGAGCCATTTCCGATGCAGGACCCGATCCGTCTCTACGTGGACGCGCAATTCGCCAGCCCCTACGCCATGTCCGTGTTCGTCGCGCTGCATGAAAAGCAGATCGACTTCGAGATGACGCCCGTCGACCTCGCGGCGCTCGAGCACCGGGCGTCGGGCTTCTCGCGGCTGTCGCTGACGCAGCGCGTGCCGACGCTGGTGCAGGGCGACTTCGCGCTGTCGGAGTCGTCGGCCATCACGGAATACATCGACGAGGTTTTTGCAGGCACGCCGCTGTATCCGGGCGACCCGCGCGCCAAGGCCAGGGCGCGCCAGCTGCAGGCTTGGATCCGCAGCGACCTGGCGCCGATCCGGCAGGAGCGCTCGACCGAGGTCGTGTTCTTCAAGCCCTCGAGCGCACCGCTGTCCACGGCGGCGAAGGTATCGGCGAAGTCGCTGTTCGACGCGGCGGAAGCGCTGCTGCCGGCCGATGCGCAGAACCTGTTCGGCGAATGGTCGATCGCCGACACGGACCTGGCGCTGATGCTCAACAGGCTGGTGCTGAACGGCGACGAGGTGCCGCAGCGGCTGGCCGCGTATGCCGCGCGGCAGTGGCAGCGGCCTTCGGTTCAGCGATGGGTGAAGCTGGCGCGCTGACCCGCGTCAGCCCACCACCACTTCGCTGATCTGCATCACTGGCGCGATGTCGGTGTAGTTCTTCACGTCGCCCATGATCTCCTTCATGTGCGGGCCGAAGGCCTTCTGGAAGGCATCGACGGATTCGCTGAACACGTGGCACATGCCGACGTACGTGGGCGGCGAGCCCGGCGCGCCGCCGCCCAGGCCCTTGTCGATGGTGTACGAGAGGCAGGCGTCGCCCATGCGTGCCTTGAGCAGCGGCATGTGCTTGTCGCGGTAGTAGTCGTGGTCGAAGCGCGCGCCGGGGGCGTAGGGGTACATCACGCTGACTTTGATCATGGGTGTCTCCTGATGGGGTGGGTCGTCCGAGCATAGCCATCCGCGCGCGCCGCGTCAGCGGCTTCACTAAGATTCGCCCCCATGCGAATCACCGTCTACCTCACCGACAACCGCCCAGACCCCTGGATCGAAGGCCTGAAGGCCGAACTCCCCGATGCCGTCATCGAGCCGTGGAAGCCCGGCGCGCCGCAGGCCGACCATGCCGTGGTGTGGGCGCCTCCGCAGGAACTCATCGACGAGCAGCCGCAGTTGCGCGGCATCTTCAACATCGGCGCGGGCGTCGATGCGCTGCTCAAGCTGAAGGTGCCGGCGCACACGCGCATCGTGCGGCTCGACGACGCGGGCATGTCGGTGCAGATGGCCGAATACGTGTGCCACACGCTCATCCGCCACTTCCGCGAGTTCGACGCCTACGAGGCCGACGCGCGCGAGGGCAAGTGGAGCTACCGCAAGCCCAGGATGCGGCGCGACTTCCCGGTCGGCATCATGGGCCTGGGCGTGCTCGGCGAGCGCGTGGCCAAGGCCGTGGCGCAGTTCGAGTTCCCGGTGCTGGGTTGGAGCCGTTCGTCCAAGGACATCGACGGCGTGCAGGTGTTCAGCGGCGAGTCGCAGTTCGACGAGTTCCTGTCGTCCACGCGCGTGCTGGTCAACCTGCTGCCGCTGACCGAGGCCACGCGCGGCATCCTGAACCGCAAGACGCTCGGCAAGCTCAAGCCCGAGGGCTACCTGATCAGCATCGCGCGCGGCGGCCATCTGGTGGAAGACGACCTGATCCCGATGCTCGACGCCGGCCAGCTCGCGGGCGCCACGCTCGACGTGTTCCAGGTCGAGCCGCTGCCGGCCGATCACGCCTTCTGGCGCCATCCGAAGATCACCGTGACGCCGCACGGCTCGGCGCGCACGCTGCGCGAGGAGTCGATTGCGCAGATCGCCGGGAAGATCCGCGCGATGGAGCAGGGCCTGCCGATCGCCGGCGTGGTCGATCCGGCACGCGGCTACTGACGGCACGCGCCACCGCTTCCGGCCCCGCCGGAATGCGGCGCGGGCAGGGGAAACCCTGAAGCGCGAGTTTTTCACAAGTATGAAAATCTTTTCATGACTGTGAAAACTGCGTTTCGGGTGATCGAGATCGTCGAACTGTTCGCCAGGGAGAAGCAGCCGCTGGCGCTCTCCGAGATGGCGCGGCTGCTCGACATGCCGGTGTCGAGCTGCCTGGGCCTGATCCGCACGCTCGAGGAGCAGGGCTACATGTACGAAACCGGCCGCCGCCAGGGTTACTACCCGACCGGCCGGCTGCTGGCGATGGCGCAGGTCATCGCCGCCCACGACCCGGTGCTCGACCGGGTGAAGGCCACGCTGGAAGAGCTGCGCGACGCGGCGCGCGAGACGGTGGTCTTCGGCAAGTTCCGCGACGCGGGGCAGGTGGTGTACCTGGAGGTGCTGAGCGCGCCGCAGGCCATCCGCTATTCCGCCGAGTCGGGCGAAACCCGCCCGGCCTACGCCAATTCGCTGGGCCGCGCGCTGCTGTCCACGCTGGAGCCCGAAGCACGCCGCCAGCTGCTGCAGGGCATGGCGCTCGCGCCGCTGACCGAAGCCACGCTCACCACCGCCGAAGCCATCGAGGCCGAGCTGCAGCGCGGCGCCGCGCGCGGCTGGTACGGAAACCTCGGCGAGAGCATTCCCGACCTGATCGGCCTGGCCTGGCCGCTGCGCATCGGCGGCGAGGCCTACGCCATCTCGGTCGCGGGGCCGCGCTACCGCATGGAGCCGCGCATCGAAGACATCGCCGCGATGCTGCGCTCCGCCTGCCTCGCCATCGAACCCAAGACCGAGAACCCCCGATGACCACCACCTCCACCACCGCCCGTTACTTCGTCCGGGAAGCCGACATCGCCGGCTACCACCCCGCCAACCACACCGGCACGCTGAACAAGCGGCTGATCGGCCCCGAGACGGTGGGCGCGAAGCAGCTCGAGGTGCTGGTCGGCCACATCCAGAAGGGCAAGGGCGCGCTGCCGCATGCGCACCCGGGCATCGAGCAGGTCTGCTACATGCTCGAAGGCCGCGCGGTGGCCGAGGTGGGCGGCCAGCGGCAGGAGCTGCACCCAGGCGACAGCTGCTTTTTCCCGGCCGACGCAATGCACACCTTCACGGTGGTGAGCGACGAGCCGGTGCGCGTGCTGGTGATCTACAGCCCGCCGTACGAGGAATCGCCGGAGCGCGTGATCCGGCCCTGAGAACCGACAGCACTACAACCGGAGACAAACCACATGCAGACAACGAAGAACGCGACCGGGCAACCGGCCGCGATGGCGAACCGTCGCCGTTTCATTTCCATCGGCGCCGCCGCGGGCCTCGCGGGCACCATGCCCTGGGCCTTCGCGCAGGACAGCGGCGGCTACCCGAAGCAGCCGATACGCATCGTCGTGCCCTTCGCCGCCGGCAGCGGCACCGACGCGGTGGCGCGCATCACCGGCCAGATGCTCGGCGACGCGCTCAAGGGCTCGGTCATCGTGGACAACAAGGCGGGCGCCAACGGCGTGATCGCCGCGGAGGCGGTGGCCAAGGCGCCGCCCGACGGCTACACGCTGTTCATGACCACCAACACCACGCACTCGGCCAACCCGAGCCTGATGAAGTCGCTGCCCTACGACCCGGTGAAGGACTTCGCGCCGGTGAGCCGCATGGGCAACCTGCCGTTCATGCTGGTGGTGAACAACGAGCTGCCCGTGAAGAACGTGGCCGAGCTGCTGGCCTGGGGCCGGGCGCATCCGGGCAAGCTGACCTACGCGAGCGGTAACAGCACCGGCATCGTCTGCGGCGCCACGCTGTCGCGCATGAGCGGCGTGCCGATGCTGCACGTGCCCTACAAGAGCACGCCGCCCGCCATTGCCGACCTGATCGGCGGGCAGGTGTCGATGATGGTGGTCGACCTGGCCGCGGGTCTTGCCACGGTGAAGGCCGGCAAGATGCGCGCGATTGCCGTCACCACGCAGGAGCGCACCAAGCTCTTCCCCGAACTGCCGCCGCTGGCCGACACGCCGGAGCTGAAGGGCTTCGACATCACTTCCTGGAACGGCGTGTTCGCACCGGCCGGAACGCCGCGCGAGATCGTGCGCAAGCTCAACAAGGTGCTGGCCGACATGGCCAACGGCACGGTCTTCCGCGAGCGCGTGGCGAAACTGGGCTTCGATGCCTTCGGCAGCACGCCGGAAGAGCTGGGCGCGTTCACCGTGTCCGAATTGGCGAAGTGGAAGAAGCTGATCCAGGCGGCCGGCATTCAACCCGAATGAGCGAGCTGAATTTCTCCCTCCCCCGCTGGGGGAGGGCAGGGGTGGGGGCAAGCGGCGTACCCGATGCGCGCTCTGCCTGCCCCCATCCCAGCCTTCCCCCAGAGGGGGAAGGAGCGAAGACCAAGACATGAATACCTCCGGACCTCTCCAAGGCATCCGCATCCTCGACCTCACGGCCGTGGTGATGGGCCCCTACGCCACGCAGACGCTCGGCGACCTCGGCGCCGACATCGTGAAGGTCGAGCCGCCCGGCGGCGACAACCTGCGCGCCGTCGGCCCGATGCGCCATGCCGGTATGGGCGCGATGGCGATGCACCTCAACCGCAACAAGCGCTCGATCGTGCTCGACCTCAAGCAGCCCGAGGGCCGCGAAGCCTGCCTGCGATTGGCGGCGGACTGCGATGCGCTGATCTACAACACGCGACCGCAGGCGATGGCGCGGCTCGGGCTCGGCTACGAGGCCGTGGCGGCCGTCAACCCGAAGATCGTCTACCTCGGCGCCTTCGGCTACGGCGAGCAGGGGCCTTACGCCGGCAAGCCCGCCTACGACGATCTCATCCAGGGCGCGGCCGGCATCGCCTCGCTGTTCGCGCAGCAAAGCGGCGGCGAGCCGCGCTACGCGCCCGTCACGCTGGCCGACCGCGCCGTGGGGCTGCAGGCGGCCATCGCATTGCTCGCCGCCGTGCTGCATGCGCAGCGCACCGGCAAGGGCCAGGCGGTCGAGGTGCCGATGTTCGAGGCGCTCTCGCAGTTCGTCATGGGCGACCACCTCGGCGGCCACAGCTTCGAGCCGCCGCTCGGACCCACCGGCTACGCACGGCTGCTCGCGCCGCACCGCAAGCCCTACGCCACGTCGGACGGGCACCTCAGCGTGCTGATCTACAACGACAAGCACTGGCAGGCCTTCTTCGACGTGATCGGCCGGCCCGAACTGCGCGACTCGCCGATGTTCGGCACGCACACCGCGCGCGCCGCGAACATCGGCGCGGTGTATGCCTTCGTGGCCGAAGTGATGGCCACGCGCACCAGCGACGAGTGGTTTGCCGCGCTGGCCGCCGCCGACATTCCGGTGGCGCGGCTGCACAGCACCGACAGCCTGCTGGACGACCCGCACCTGCGCGCCGTCGGCTTCTACCCGGAGTTCGACCATCCGAGCGAGGGCCGCATCCGCACCCTCGCGCCGGTGGGCCGCTACAGCGCCACGCCCACGGCCATCCGCCGGCCCGCGCCGCGCATCGGCGAACAGAGCGTGGAGCTGCTGCGCGAGGCGGGCTACGACGAAGAAGCCATCGAACGCATGCTGGCGCGCGGCGTCACGCTGCAACCGGAACCAACGAAAGACAGCGAATGAATTTCTCACTGAACGAAGACCAGCGCTCGCTGGTCGCGGCCATCGAACGGCTGTGCGAAGACTTTCCCGCCGACTACTGGCGCGACCACGACGACCGCGCCGTGTTCCCGCACGAGTTCCACCGCGCCGTGGCCGAAAGCGGCTGGCTCGGCATCGCCATGCCGGAGGCGCAGGGCGGCGCGGGGCTCGGCATCACCGAGGCGGCGCTGATGATGCGCGCCATCAGCGCGTCGGGCGCGGGCATGTCGGGCGCGTCGTCGGTGCACATGAACATCTTCGGGCTCAACCCGGTGGTTGTGTTCGGCAGCGAGGCGCAGCGCCAGCGGTTCCTGCCGCCGCTCATCGCGGGCACCGAGAAAGCCTGCTTCGCGGTAACCGAGCCCGACGCGGGGCTGGACACCACCAGCCTCAAGACGCAGGCGGTGCGCCAGCCCGGCGGCGGCTATCTGCTGCATGGCCGCAAGATCTGGATCTCGACCGCGCAGGTGGCCGACCGCATGCTCATCCTCACGCGCACCACGCCGCTCGATCAGGTGAAGAAGCCCACGCAGGGCCTCACGCTGTTCTACACGCCGCTGGACCGCGCCAGGGTCGAGGTGCGGGAGATCCACAAGCTCGGCCGCGCGGCGGTCGACTCGAACATGCTCTTCATCGACGGGCTCGCGGTGCCGGAGGAAGACCGCATCGGCGAGGAGGGCAGGGGCTTCGAATACATCCTGCACGGGCTGAACCCCGAGCGCATCCTCATCGCGGCGGAAGCCATCGGCATCGGCCGCGCGGCGCTGCGCATCGCCTCGCAGTATGCGCAGGAGCGCGTCGTGTTCGGCCGGCCCATCGGCCAGAACCAGGGCGTGGCGCATCCGCTGGCGCGTGCCTGGGCCAACCTGGAAGCGGCCGACCTGATGATGCTCAAGGCCGCCACGCTGTACGACGCGGGCGAACCCTGCGGCGTCGAGGCCAACGCCGCCAAGTACCTGGCGGCCGAGGCGGCGCACGACGCCTGCCAGAACGCGGTGCTCACGTTGGGCGGCATGGGCTATGCCAAGGAATACCACGTCGAGCGGCTGCTGCGCGAGAGCTACATACCGCGCATCGCGCCGGTCAGCCCGCAGATGATCCTGAACTTCATCGCCGAGAAGGCGCTGGGGCTGCCCAAGTCGTACTGATCCGCGCGGCTGGCACCATTTGCAACCTCGCCGGCGCGCATTGCTACCTTCCGCGACTTGTGTACCAAGCAGGGCATTTGCATGTGTCGGACAATGGGTGGCGGTTTTTCATCCTCCCGCGACACCAGAGACATCCCATGAAACTCCCCACCCAAGTCAGGATCGTCGACGTCGGCCCGCGCGACGGCCTGCAGAACGAGAAGCAGCCGGTCTCGGCCGAAGTGAAGATCGGCCTCGTGCACCGCCTGCAGGACGCCGGCCTCAAGGAGATCGAGGTCACCAGCTTCGTGAGCCCCAAGTGGGTGCCGCAGATGGCCGACAACGCCGAGGTCATGCACGGCATCCGGCGCAAGCCCGGCGTGCGCTACTCGGTGCTCACGCCCAACATGAAGGGTTTCGAGGCCGCCATCGCCGCGCCGCGCGAAGAGTGGCCCGACGAGATCGTGGTGTTCGGCGCCGCCAGCGAAGCCTTCAGCCAGAAGAACATCAACTGCTCGATCGCCGAGAGCATCGAGCGCTTCGCGCCCGTGGTGGCCGCGGCGCTCGAAAAAGGCATCGCTGTGCGCGGCGCCATGTCGTGCACGGTCGGCTGCCCCTATGAAGGCGAGATCGCCCCGGCCAAGGTCGGCTACCTCGCGCAACTGATGAAGGGCATCGGCGTGCAGCGCGTGGACGTGGCCGACACCATCGGCGTGGGCACGCCGCGCAAGGTGCAGGCGGCCATGGACGCCACGCTGGCGCACTTCGGTGTCGACGCCATTTCCGGCCATTTCCACGACACCTACGGGCAGGCGCTGGTCAACACGCTGGCGGCGCTCGAGCTGGGCGTGTGGAACTTCCAGTCGTCCTCGGCCGGCCTGGGCGGCTGTCCCTATGCCAAGGGCGCCACGGGCAACGTGGCGACGGAAGACGTGGTCTACATGCTGCACGGCATGGGCATCGAGACCGGCATCGACCTCGACCGGCTGATCGACGCGGGCGTGTACATCAGCGAGGCACTGGGCCGCGAACCGAACTCGCGCGCATCGAAGGCCATCCGCACCAAGCGGGCGGGTTGACGCATGGAACTGCATGTCTGGCTCGCATTCCTGGTGGCGAGTTGCGTGATCGCGGTATCGCCCGGCTCGGGCGCGGTGCTGAGCATGAGCCATGGGCTCAGCTACGGCGTGCGGCGCACCACGGCCACCATCGTCGGCCTGCAGCTGGGGCTGGCGGTGATCCTGCTGGTGGCCGGCCTCGGCGTGGGCGCGGTGCTCACCGCTTCGGCCACCGCGTTCACGGTGATCAAGGTGGTCGGCGCGTGCTACCTGCTGTGGCTGGGCTGGCGCCAGTGGCGCGCACCCGTGGCGCCGGCCGCGAGCGCCGATGGGGGCGAGGCCGCGCGCGAGCCCGACCTCACCGCGCCGCAGCGCGTGCTGCGCGGCTTTCTCACCAACGTGACCAACCCCAAGGGCATCGTCTTCATGGCCGCGGTGCTGCCGCAGTTCATCCAGCCGACGCGCCCGCTGTGGCTGCAGCTTTTGGTGCTGCTGGCCACCACGGTGATGGTCGACGTGACCGTGATGCACGGCTACGCCTGGCTGGCCGCGCGGCTGCAGGGCGTGCTGCGCAGCGTGCGCGCCCGGCGCGCGCAGAACCGCGTCTTCGGCGGCGTGCTGATGACGATGGGTGCGTTCCTGTTCCTGTTCAAGCGCAGCGCCTGATAGATTCGAATTCCCATGTGCGGCTCCGAACTCCACTCCCTCCCCGAAGGCGTCCAGCGCGTTTCACGCGTGCTGCAGGACGCCGGCCACCCCCACTCGCCACGCATGCTCGATGACGCCTGCCGCACCGCGCAGCAGGCGGCCGACGCGCTCGGCATTTCCGTCGGGCAGATCGCCAAGAGCATCATCTTCCGCCGCAAGAGCGACGAAGCGGCGGTGCTGGTCATTACCTCGGGCGACAAGCGCGTGGACGAGAAGAAGGTCGATGCGCTGATCGGCAAGACCGGCCGCGCCGACGCTGATTTCGTGAAGGCGCGCACCGGCTTCACCATCGGCGGCGTGTCGCCCGTGGGCCATGTCACCAAGCCGGTGGTGCTGATCGACCGCGAGCTGTTCCGCTTCGAGGAAATCTGGGCCGCCGCGGGCCATCCGCATGCGGTGTTCCAGCTGCGCCCGCAAGACCTCGAGAAGCTCACCGGCGCGCCGGTGGCCGACGTGGTGTGAATTTCGGCGAAGCGCAGACACTGGCCGAGCGCGCGGTGGCGGTGCAGGCCATGGCCGAGGATGTGCCGTCGCCGTGTTCGTCGGTGTGCCGCATGGACCGACTGAGCGGCTTCTGCGAAGGCTGCCTGCGCACCATTCCCGAGATCGCTGGCTGGAGCAAGATGGAAGACGAGACGCGGCGCCATGTGTGGCGCGCGATAGAGTTGCGGGCACTCGCCGGCATCTGGCGCGCCCCTGGAGACAACGCCGCATGAAGCACATCGATTTCTATCTCGACTTCATCTCGCCCTATGCGCACCTTGCGTTCGAGCACCTGCCCGAGGCGCTCGAAGGGCTGAGCTACAGCGTGGCCTACAAGCCGGTGCTGCTGGGCGCGCTGCTCAAGCAGCACGGCCAGCTCGGCCCGGCGGAGATTCCATCGAAGCGCAGCTGGACCTACCGCCACGTGCTCTGGCTGGGGCAGGCGCACGGCATCCAGATCGAGATGCCCGCCTCGCACCCCTACAACCCGTTGGCGCACCTGCGGCTCGCGCTGTCGACCGGCGACGACGGCACCGTCAGCCGCCTCGTGGCCGAGACCATCCTTCGCCACGTGTGGCGCGGCGGCGAAGAAGCGGGCGACCCTGCGCGCCTGGCCGCGCTCACCGCGCAACTGAAGCCCCTGCGCGACGCGAACAGCGAAGAGAGCAAGGCCCTGCTCAAGCGCAACACCGACGAAGCGCTGCAGCTGGGCGTGTTCGGCACGCCGGCCTATGTGGTCGACGGGCGCCTCTTCTGGGGCTTCGACGGCCTCGCGATGCTGCGCGCCTACCTCGGCGGCGACGCATGGTTCGACGGCCCGCAATGGGCCGGGGCCGACCAGCGCCCGTCCCTGCTGCGCAGCAGCAAACAGGGCTGAGTGAAAACCCGAGCAAGGGCTCGATTTCTTACAAGCTGAAACGCGCCGCGCGGGTTTCACCCTAATCCGTAAGCGCCGATTCAGTTTCGCGAAAGCCTCGGGTCAGTCGCGCCTCCAAGAATGCCTCCACGGTCCCCGCAATCGGGGAACCGCATGGACGCATACACACAGGAGACGACAAATGGCAGCCACACTAGATTCACGGGGAGTGCCGCATCCGGCCCCCCGGCCCATGTCAGCAGAGGAGAAGAAGGTCATCTTCGCCTCGTCGCTCGGCACCGTGTTCGAGTGGTACGACTTCTACCTCTACGGCTCGCTGGCCGCGATCATCGCCAAGCAGTTCTTCAGCGGCCTGGATGCGGGCGCGGCCTTCATCTTCGCGCTGCTGGCGTTTGCCGCCGGCTTCCTGGTGCGTCCGTTCGGCGCCATCGTGTTCGGCCGACTGGGCGACATGATCGGGCGCAAGTACACCTTCCTGGTGACCATCCTGATCATGGGCCTGTCGACCTTCATCGTCGGCCTGCTGCCCAGCTACGCGACCATCGGCGTCGCGGCGCCGGTGATCCTGATCGCGCTGCGCATGCTGCAGGGCCTGGCCCTGGGCGGCGAGTACGGCGGTGCCGCCACCTATGTGGCCGAGCACGCGCCGCACGGCAAGCGCGGCGCCTACACCTCGTGGATCCAGACCACCGCCACGCTCGGCCTGTTCCTGAGCCTGCTGGTGATCCTGGGCGTGCGCGAAGGCATGGGCGAAGCGGCGTTCAACGACTGGGGCTGGCGCATTCCGTTCCTGGTGTCGATCCTGCTGCTGGGCATCTCGGTGTGGATCCGCCTGACGCTGTCGGAGTCGCCCGCCTTCCAGAAGATGAAGGCCGAGGGCAAGACCTCGAAGGCGCCGCTGTCCGAGTCCTTCGGCCAGTGGAAGAACCTGAAGATCGTGATCCTGGCGCTGGTGGGCCTGACGGCCGGCCAGGCGGTGGTCTGGTATTCGGGCCAGTTCTATGCGCTGTTCTTCCTGACGGCACAGCTGAAGGTCGATGCGACCACGGCCAACCTGATGATCGCCGCGGCGCTGCTGCTGGGCACGCCCTTCTTCGTGATCTTCGGTACGCTGTCCGACAAGATCGGCCGCAAGCCGATCATCATGGCCGGCTGCCTGCTGGCCGTGGTCACCTACTTCCCGGTCTTCAAGATGCTGACCGAAGCCGCCAACCCCGACCTGGCCCGCGCGCAGGCCACGGCCGGCGTGACGGTGACGGCCGACCCGGCGACCTGCTCGTTCCAGGGCAACCCGGTGGCCCGCGAGATCGACTTCAAGAGCTCGTGCGACATCGCCAAGCGCTACCTGGTGCAGAACTCGGTGAGCTATGAGAACGTGGCCGGCGCGCCGGGCTCCAAGGCCGTGGTGAAGATCGGCGACAAGAGCGTCGAGGCGCCCATCGGCAACGTGGTGAATCTCAAGTTCGACGAAAACTCCGCCAAGGAAATCGCCGCCTTCAAGAAGGGCGTGGCCGAAGACCTGAAGATCGCGGGCTACCCGGCCAAGGCCGACCCCGCGAAGATGAACAAGGTGCTCACCGTGGTGCTGCTGTTCTGGCTGGTGCTGCTAGTGACCATGGTCTACGGCCCGATCGCCGCGATGCTGGTCGAGCTGTTCCCCACGCGCATCCGCTACACCTCGATGAGCCTGCCGTACCACATCGGCAACGGCTGGTTCGGCGGCCTGCTGCCGACCACCGCCTTCGCCATCGTGGCTTCCACCGGCAACATGTACAACGGCCTCTGGTACCCGATCATCATCGCGGGCATCACGCTGGTGATCGGCACGCTGTTCATCCGCGAAACGAAGGACGTGGACATCTACGCCAACGACTGAGTCGCCGCATGCCAGGAGGGCGCAATGCCCTCCGTTCAACAAAGAGGCTTCATGCCAGTCGCATGAAGCCTTTTTCTTGAGCCTTTTCCTTTCGTTCCCTTCATCCCCGTTTTCATCAGGAGACAAGACCCATGTGGAAAATCGTCGTCGGCTTCATCGCCTTTGCCGCCCTCGCGCTGTTCGTGATTTCCAAGGCCGGCGACAAGGTCGACATGTCCGGCGAGAAGCACGGCGGCGACACCACCACGCACGAGCCCGCGCCGGCCGCCGCGCCGAAGTAAGCCCAGCGGTCTCATGCGGGAACACCGCGGAACCGGCTTTGCCGGGCCGCAGGTGTTGCCCCCGGTAGGGGGAAGGCGAAGCGACACGAAGCGCGCGAAGCCTGGGGGCGAGCCTTACCGCTTGAAGCGGCCGTCGCTCACGATCGACAGGTCGACGTATTCGATGCCCGTGTGGTCCGTCGGCGAGTAGCTGATGTCCAGCCCCGGTCCCAGGTCGTACTGGAAGTTGTTGAGCGTGGCGATGAGCTTGGCGCGCGTGGGCTTGGGCCCCGTGCGGCGCAGCGCCTCCACCATCACCTTGGTGGCGACGAAGCCCTCGAGCAGCGCGGGCGACAGTTCGTTCTGGCCCTTCGCCTTGGCGAGCGTCGCGGCTTCCTTGATCAGCGGATGGCCCATTGCGCGTTCGTACGGCAGCACCTGCGTGATGATCACGCCCGCGCTGGCCGAGCCCAGTTCCTTGATGAAGCCCGAGGCCGCGTTGTTCGACAGCGTGATGATCTGCGCCGCCGAGCCCGCGGCGCGCAGCGCCTTGATGCCGTCGGTCACGGCAGTGCCCGAGCCGATCCACAGCACCGCCTGCGCGTTCGACTTGGTGAGCTGCGGCACGATGGCGCCGTAGTCGGGCTTGTTGCGGTCGGCCAGCGCGACCACCACCGGCTTCAGCCCGGCCTTCTCGAAGCCCTTGTTCGCGCCTTCCATCGCGTCCTTGCCGAAGGAGTCGTCGGCCTGCACCACGGCAATGCGCTGGATGCCGGTGGTCTGCAAGTGCTGCACGGCCTTCTCGGCCTCGCGCTGGTAGGTCGAGCGCACGTTGAAGATGTTCTTCTGCAGCGGCTTGTGCAGCGCCATCGCGCCGGTCGACGGCCCGACCAGCGCCACGCCGTACTTGTCGAGCAGCGGGATCACCGCGAGCGTGTTGGGCGTGCCGCGGTTCAGCAGCAGCGCCACCACCTTCTTGTCTTCGATGAGCACGCGGGTGTTCTCCAGCGAGCGCTTGGCGTCGAGCCCGTCGTCCATGCGGATGACTTCGATCTGCTCGCCGTTGATGCCGCCCTGCGCGTTGACCGCGTCGATGACCAGCTGCGAACCCATGATGGTTTCCTTCACGCTGGCCGCGACCGGCCCCGACAGGTCGGCCGACTGGCCGATCAGTATCTGGGCCGAAACGGCGGGCGCTCCCGTGGCCAGGAGAAACGCAACGGCGCAGGACGTGAACGTCTTCTTCATCGAGCAAAGCCTTTCCACGAAGTGGATGTCGCTGTCAGCAGGTGTGTAATGTGTTGCTGAAAGTGTCATCCGCCATCGCATGGAAACCCTGTCAAACCAAGGTTTCCAGACGCCCGAAAGCAAACGGCCCGCCGGGTGGGCCGGCGGGCCGTTTGTCGTCTTCGGGGCTCCAGTGGCCGGAACTCAGCGCTTGAAGCGACCGTCGCTGATGATCGACAGGTCCGCGAAGTCGATGCCGCTGTGGTCCTGCGGCGAGTAGCTCACGTCCAGTCCGCCGCCCAGGTCGAAGCCCTTGATGCTTTCCAGCGCGGCGATCACCTTGGCGCGCGTGGGCTTGGGGCCGGCGCGGCGCAGCGCCTCGACCAGCACCTTGGCCGACGCGAAGCCTTCGAGCGCCGCTGGCGACAGTTCCGACTGGCCCTTGGCCTGCGCCAGCGTCAGCGCTTCCTTCACCATCGGCTGGCCCAGCGAACGTTCGTTCGGGAACACCTGCGTCACGATCACGCCCTTGCTCGCATCGCCCAGCTGCTTGATGAAGCCCGACGAGGCGTTGTTCGACAGCGTGACCACCTGCGCCGCCGAGCCCGCCGCGCGCAGCGCCTTGATGCCGTCGACCACGGCCACGCCGGAGCCGATCCACACCACGGCCTGTGCGTTGGCTTCCTTGATGGCCGGCACGATGACCTTGTAGTCGGGCTTGTCGCGGTCGGCCGGAATGGTGGCGGTCGGCTTGGCCTTGCCCTTGGTGAAGCCGGTCATCGCGCCTTCGAGGGCGTCCTGCCCGAACGAGTCGGTCACGTACACCACCGCGATGCGCGTGAGGCCGATGGTCAGCAGGTGCTGCACCGCCTTCTCGGCCTCGCGCTGGTAAGTGGCGCGCACGTTGAACACATGCTTTTGCAGCGGCTTGTGCAGCACCATCGCGCCGGTCGAGGGGCCGACGAGCGCCACGTCGTACTTGTCGAGCCACGGGATGATGGCCTGCGAATGCGGCGTGCCGCGGCTCATGAAGAGTGCGAGCACCTTCTTGTCCTCGATCAGCGTGCGGGCGTTGTCGCTGGCGCGCTTCACATCGAAGCCGTCGTCCATGCGCAGCACTTCGATCTTCTCTCCGTAGAGGCCGCCCTGTGCGTTGACCGCGTCGATCACCAGCTGCGCGCCGCCGATGGTCTCGTTCACGCTCGCGGCGACCGAACCGGTCATGCCGGCGGTCTGGCCGATCAGGAGCTGGGCCGATGCGCCGACGGCGCTGAAAGCCAGCAGGGCGGCGGCGCAAAGCATGCGCGTCTTTGTCATGGAAACCTTTCGGGTCGGTGCGGGAAGCGATGCGGCGGGTGACGCAAACAAACGTCGTATTTGTTTCCGAAAGTGTCGCCAACTCCATTCGGACAAACCCCTGCGCAAGCACCGTTCTTGTGACGTACTGCGCAAAGCCGTCACGGAGCTCTCCCTAGAATGTTTGCCCCACCCCTCAAGGCATTCATGACACAGGGCTCCATCCGGATTCGCGGCGCGCGCCAGCACAATCTCCAGAACCTCGATCTCGACATCCGCACCGGCGAGATGACCGTGGTCACCGGGCCGAGCGGCTCGGGCAAGTCGAGCCTCGTGTTCGACACCCTCTATGCCGAAGGACAGCGGCGCTACGTGGAGACCTTCTCCGCCTACGCCCGCCAGTTCCTGGACCGCATGGACAAGCCGGCGGTCGACAAGGTGGAGGGCGTGCCGCCCGCCATCGCCATCGACCAGACCAACCCGGTGCGTTCCTCGCGCTCCACGGTCGGCACCATGACCGAGCTGAACGACCACCTGAAGCTGCTCTTCGCACGCGCGGCCGACCTGTTCGACCGCGAGACCGCGCTGCCGGTGCGGCACGATTCGCCCGACAGCATCTACGCGCAGATCGCCGAGCGCGCGGCCGCCGCGGGCGATCCGCGCCTGGTCGTCACCTTCCCGGTCGAACTGCCCGCGAGCACCACGGCCGAGGAAGTCACGCAGTGGCTGTCGGCCAGCGGCTTCACGCGCGTGCAGTCGGAGCGCGAAGTGGCCACGCCCACCGGGCCGCGCAAGGTGCTCGACGTGGTGGCGGACCGGTTCCGCGCCTCGAGCGCCGAGCGTTCGCGCGTGGTCGAGGCCATCGAGGTCGCGCTCAAGCGCGGCAGCGGGCGCGTCACGGTGCATGCCACGGGTGCCGAAGAGAACGCACCGACAGACGTCTGGAAGTTTTCGACCGGCCTGCATTGCCCCGAGAGCGACATCCGCTACGCCGACCCGATCCCTTCGATGTTCTCGTTCAACTCGGCCGTGGGCGCCTGCGACACCTGCCGCGGCTTCGGCCGCGTGATCGGCGTCGACCTGGGCCTGGTGATTCCGAACGACAAGCTCACGCTGCGCGCGGGCGCCATCAAGACCATCCAGACGCCCGCATGGAAAGAGGCGCAGGACGACCTCATGCGCCACGCGGAGACGGCCGGCATTCCGCGCGACACGCCCTGGAACAAGCTCACCGACGAGCAGAAGCACTGGGTGATCGAGGGCACGCCCAACTACAAGGAAGGCAACTGGAACAAGCAGTGGTACGGCGTTCGCCGCTTCTTCGCCTACCTGGAGAGCAAGGCCTACAAGATGCACATCCGCGTGCTCTTGTCCAAGTACCGCAGCTACACCCAGTGCCCGACCTGCAGCGGCGCGCGCCTGAAGCTCGACAGCCTGATCTGGCGCATCGGCAGCAAGGAAGACGCCGACGCGGTGCTGCCGCCCGAGAAGCGCTTCATGCCGACCGGCGCGAAGTGGACGCGCGCGCAGCTCGAGGCGCTGCCGGGGCTTTGCCTGCATGACCTGATGCTGTTGCCCATTGAGCGGCTGCGGAAGTTTTTCGACCGCATGGGCCAGGGAATGGCTCCCTCCCTCGCTGGGGGAGGGCAGGCGGCGCTTGCAAGTCCGGCTGCCTCGAATGAGGCCGAGAGCCCCCATCCCAACCTTCCCCCAGCGGGGGAAGGAGCAAGACAGGGCGAGGCCCAGGCCCTTAAGCTCCTCTTCGAAGAAATCACCACCCGCCTGCGCTACCTCCACGACGTAGGCATCGGCTACCTCACGCTCGACCGCCAGAGCCGCACGCTCTCCGGCGGCGAGGTGCAGCGCATCAACCTCACCACCGCGCTCGGCACCTCGCTGGTCAACACGCTGTTCGTGCTCGACGAGCCCAGCATCGGCCTGCATCCGCGCGACATGAACCGCATCACCGAAGCCATGCTGCGCCTGCGCGACGCCGGCAACACGCTGGTGGTGGTCGAGCACGATCCGGCCGTGATGCTGGCCGCCGACCGCGTGATCGACATGGGCCCCGGCCCCGGCGCGCGCGGCGGGCAGATCGTGTTCGACGGCACCACCGACCAGCTGCGCGACGCCGACACGCTCACCGGCCAGTACCTGGGCGGGCGCAAGAAGATCGGCATGGGCTTCAAGCGGCTGGTGAGCGAGAACACGCACCGGCTCATCCTCGAGGGCGTGCGCGAGCACAACCTGAAGAACATCACGGTCGACTTTCCGCTGGCGCGGCTGGTGTGCGTCACCGGCGTGAGCGGCTCGGGCAAGTCCACGCTGATACAGGACGTGCTGGCGCCCGCGCTCATGCGCCACTTCGGCAAGGCCACCGAAACGCCCGGCGCGCACGACCGCATGCTCGGCGCTGACCACCTGGGCGACGTGGTGTTCGTCGACCAGTCGCCCATCGGCAAGACCGCGCGCTCCAACCCCGCGAGCTACGTGGGCGCGTGGGACGCCATCCGCGAAATTTTCGCCACCGCGGCGCTGTCGCGCCAGCGCGGCTACACCGCGAGCAAGTTCAGCTTCAATTCCGGCGACGGTCGCTGCCCGACCTGCGGCGGCTCGGGCTTCGAGCACGTCGAGATGCAGTTCCTGTCCGATGTGTACCTGCGCTGCCCCGACTGCGACGGCAAGCGCTACCGTCCCGAGATCCTCGAAGTGCGCGTGGAGCGCAAGGGCAAGAGCTACAACGTGGCTGACGTGCTCGACCTCACCGTGGCCGAGGCCGCGGCCGTGTTCGAGGCCGACCGCGACGTGCTGCGCGTGCTGCAGCCCATCTCCGACGTGGGCCTGGACTACGTCAAGCTCGGCCAGCCCGTGCCCACGCTTTCCGGCGGCGAGGCGCAGCGCCTGAAGCTCGCGGGCTTCCTGGCCGAGGCCGCGAAGGGCGCGACCGCGAGCAAGCAATCGGTGGCGCGCAAGGGCACGCTGTTCCTGTTCGACGAGCCGACCACCGGCCTGCACTTCGACGACATCGCGCGGCTCATGCGCGCGCTGCGCAAGCTGCTCGAGGCCGGCCATTCGCTGATCGTGATCGAGCACAACCTCGACGTGATCCGCGCGAGCGACTGGCTCATCGACCTCGGCCCCGAAGGCGGCGAGGGCGGCGGCCAGGTGGTGGCCGAAGGCACGCCCGAGCAGCTGCGCGAGAACCGCGCCTCGCTCACCGGCGCCGCGCTGGCCGACTACGAACTCGCCATCGGACCCGACGCCTACAAGGTGGCCGAGCGCGCCGCGCGCCGCTACATCGCCAACGCCAAGAAGGCGCCGGGCAGCGACGCGGTGCAGATCGTCAATGCGCGCGAACACAACCTGAAGAACCTCAGCGTCGACATTCCGCGCGGCAAGTTCAGCGTGGTGACGGGCGTGAGCGGCTCGGGCAAGTCGACGCTGGCCTTCGACATCCTGTTCAACGAAGGCCAGCGGCGCTATCTGGAATCGCTCAACGCCTATGCGCGCAGCATCGTGCAGCCCGCGGGCCGGCCCGAGGTGGACGCGGTGTACGGCATTCCGCCGACCGTGGCCATCGAGCAGCGCCTGTCGCGCGGCGGCCGCAAGAGCACGGTGGGCACCACCACCGAGGTGTGGCACTTCCTGCGCCTCTTGTACGTGAAGCTGGGCATCCAGCACTGCATTCACGACGGCGCCGCCGTCCAGCCGCAGACGCCCGACAGCATCGCCGCGCAGCTCATGCGCAACTTCAAGGGCCAGCACATCGGCCTGCTCGCGCCGTTGGTGAGCAACCGCAAGGGCGTGTACACCGAGCTGGCCGACTGGGCGCGCCCGCGCGGCTTCACCCACCTGCGCGTGGACGGCGACTTTCTGCCGACCACCGGCTTTCCGCGCATCGACCGCTTCAAGGAGCACAGCATCGAGCTGCCGGTGGCCAGCCTCGACGTGCTGCCCTCGAAGGAAACCGAACTGCGCGAGGCGCTGACCAAGGCGCTCGAGCACGGCAAGGGCGTGGTGCATGTGCTGAGCGAACTCGACGGCCTGCGCGCCGCGATGATGGCGGGCGTGTCCGCCGCCGGCATCGGCCGCGTGCACGTGTTCTCCACGCTGCGCGCCTGCCCGGTGTGCAGCACCAGCTACGCCGAACTCGATCCGCGCCTGTTCAGCTACAACAGCAAGCACGGCTGGTGCCCCGATTGCGTGGGCACCGGCGTCAAGCTCAGCAAGGACCAGCGCAAGGTGTTCGACGACTCCGTGCGCGACGACGACAACAAGGGCCGCGAGCAGACCTTCGCCGAACCCGAGGTGGAAGACCTGGCCGACGTGGCGTGCCCGACCTGCGAGGGCACGCGGCTGAACGCCACGGCGCGCGCGGTGAGCTTCGGCGCGTCGCTGGCCAACGGGTCGGGCGGCATCGGGATCACCGAACTCGCGCGCATGAGCGTGACCGAGGTGCGCCAGTGGTTCGAAGGGCTCGCGCTCACCGGCC